>JAUVQZ010000290.1 GCA_030597865.1 Pseudomonadota bacterium
CCGCATGACCTCGGTCATGATCCAGTTGGCCAGCTTCTTGGCATTGCCATAGTCGGCCAGGGCCGCCTCAAAATAATCGGCCAGGGCGCGCTCGCCGGTGAGGATGGCAGCTTCCTCGCCACCCAGGCCAAGTTCCTCTCTGAAACGATCAAGCCGTTGGTCTGGAAGCTCGGGCAGGTTCTCTTCAACCCGCGCAATCCATTCCTCGTCAATAACCACCGGCACCAGGTCGGGATCGGGGAAGTAGCGGTAGTCATGGGCCTCCTCCTTGCCGCGCATGGAGCTTGTCTCCTGCCTGTCCGGGTCCCAGAGCAGGGTCTGCTGGGTGATTGCCCCACCGTCCAGAAGGATGTCGCGCTGGCGGCGCACCTCATACTCCAGGGCCCTCTGGACATTGCGAAAGGAGTTCATGTTCTTGAGCTCGGTGCGGGTGCCCAGCTCCTCCTGGCCCACGGGCCGCAGGGAGATATTGGCATCGCAGCGGAAGCTGCCCTCCTGCATATTGCCGTCACAGATATCAAGATAGGTGACAATGGCATGTATCTTTTTGAGATAGGCGACCGCCTCCTGGGGGGAGCGGATGTCCGGCTCGGAAACGATTTCCAGCAGGGGCGTGCAGGCCCGGTTGAGATCCACATAGCTCTTTGGTTCCCGGTCATCATGGACCAGCTTGCCGGCGTCCTCCTCCATGTGGATGCGGGTGAGGCCGATGCGGCGGTTCTTGCCCTCCACCTCGATGTCGATATGGCCATGCTCACAGATGGGCAGGTCAAACTGGGAGATCTGGTAGCCCTTGGGCAGGTCGGGATAGAAATAGTTCTTACGGGCAAAGACGTTTTTACGAGTGATCTGACACTTGGTGGCCAGGCCCAGCTTGATGGCCGACTCCACCACCTCCTTATTTAAAACAGGCAATACGCCGGGTAGCCCTAAGCAGACCGGGCAGGTATTGGTGTTGGGGGGCTTGCCGAACTCGGTGGTGCACGAACAAAAAATCTTGGATTTTGTCTTCATCTGGGCATGGACTTCCAGGCCGATCACTATCTCAAATTCCATCTATAATACCTTATCTGTCGCTTTGCTGGATCCAGTTCCTGAGCCTGTCTGCCTCGGCAGGCCACTGGTCGCTGATTCTGATTTTTATGAACTGACCCAGGAGCTCGTCAAAGGTCCTGTAGACTGTCTGCAGGAGGCCGATGCGATCAAGCAGACGGCCCTCCACGGCATCTGGGTCATCACCCTCATCAGCGCCATCCATGGTCTTGGGCACCTTGACCGAGCGAAACTCCATGAGGCTGGCCTTGATGGTCATGTGCCACTCATACTCGCCGCGGATCATGTGGATGCGGGCCTGTTCCAGTTTCTTGCCCATGCGCAGGCCGGTGCGGGCCTCCTTGAGCTCGGCCTGCAGGCCCGTGCAGACGATCTTCTCGTGGGAATCGCCCTCGCCAAACTCTAATAGCATATGCTTTTCAAAGACCAGGGTGATGTCCTCGCCCATCTCAGGCAGCAGCACGGTGCCGCCCCGTTCGTCGCTCTTATACCAGAGCCAGGTGAGAAATTCCTGGCCGATAAAACGCTTTTCTGTAATTAAATCGACAAGATCCATTAGTGACTTACTCCTGAAAGGCTGCCATAAAAAACAAGGAATTGAAAAATTACGTTTGAAATTGCTAAATTACGTTTGGCACTAAGCCACTTATACCCCTCAAGGGGGTACAAAAAAGAGTCCTTTCCACTTTATGTGGGTTAGACAAGCACCGCCGGGCTGATATTGGCCAGGGCCTGGCGCTCACTGGCATCCAGGCCACGTTCCGCCGTGGTATAGGGAATCTGCAGGCTGATTAAAAGAGCGAAGGTGTCCTTGAAGAAATCTTCCAGGAGTGCCTGGGCCTTCTGGTTGGTGGAGAAGAAGAGGAGCGTGTTTTCGGCCAGGTTCCAGACCAGGTCGTAGGTGGCGGGCACGGGCACGGCCCTTTTCATGAGCATGAGCTCCATGTTCTCCTTGATCTCAATTCTCTGGCCCCGGCTCAGCTTGGGGATCTGGCGCTCCTTCTTGATCCTCTCCTCCTCCTTGAGACAGAATTTTTTCAAGACCTTGGGGGAGACCTTGCGCTCATCCACCCGCATGGTCAGACAGATATGGTCGCCGGCCGCAAAGGAGGCATAGGCGAACTCGGCATCAAACATGTTAAGCACCGACACCCAGCCCACCGAGAATTCGTCATAGGTGTCGTCAATGTCCTTGAAGGCAAAACGGTTGATC
>JAUVQZ010000132.1 GCA_030597865.1 Pseudomonadota bacterium
CATCCTTGTCCTGGATTGCTGAACTAGCCGCCAATAAGGACGTCCAGAGAAACACCATCATCATCTCCACCCTCTTTGTCGCCCCCTTTATCTCCCTGTCCTGGACCATGCTGGATCTGCAGAATAAGTAGGGCAGACATTCTTTTCACTATCCCCCCTTGAGAGAAATCTTTGGCCACGGAATCCAGCGAAGGCGCTGAATTATAAAAAAAGGCCGATTCAACGAATTGTTGAATCGGCCTTTTTTTACACTATAACAACAAACAGCTTCTTAGAAACGAACATCCATCAGGAAGTAGATATTATCCATGGTGGTATCGAGATCAAGCCTGTCAAGTCGAATCGGCTCCCAGGCAGGTTGCCCTGAACCGGTGAAGTCGTAATCAACATGGGTATAACCGGCCCGGAAGAAGAGGTGCCTGCTCACCGGCTGGATATAGTAAAGCTCGTAGGCATCACCGCGGGTAGCCAACTTATTATAGAGCTCATTGGCGCCACTGGTCATGGTGAAATGATACTTGCTGCCGTGGTTATACTCGAAACCCAGCTTCGGGTTGTTGAGGGCCTTGATAGGCATGGTGTAGCGAAAACCAGCGACAACACTCCACCCGGTCTTACTTTCAACATCATCAGCATTTGCTACAGGCGCTCCGTTTAAGGCCAACATACTTGTACCAAACGCCAGATTGGTGGCAGAATCATCATTGGGATCAGTCTCATTAATGGAGCCGGAGACATAGAGATCAAGGCCTGATTTCGCAATATCTGAGGCCTGGAAATGAACGCCAAACAGGTCAAGGTCACCAAGGATAACCCCATCGGTCATTTCACCATCAATCATGTTGGCGGGCATATCAAAGACATGGGCGTAGGAGAACACCATGAGGCTGTTGGGGACAAAGGGGATCTTGCTCTCAAAGAAGGCCGCGGCAATATCGGAATCCTGGGTGTTATCGTTGTCAAGCCAGCTGACATCGGTATCATTCGTATCAGAACGATAGACCTTGCCATAGGCCAAACGGAGACCGGCATTCTGCAGGCCGATGTAACGCTCCAGACCGAGGGTGGCAACAATACCGTCCGCCTCACCGTCAAAGATGAGGGCGGGATAGGTGGACTGGCGCTTCCTGTTCTCCTTATACTCGGTGGGCGGACCCTCGGAGGAGGGATGGCGACCAACCGTGATGGCCAGGGGTACTGGGAACCCTTGGGGAATCCAGTCAACATAGAAACGATCAATCTTCAGACCATTATCGCCCAGGGCATGGACGGCATTGCCATCATTATAAAAGTTGGCGACCGTATTCTCATCATGGTCGCCCCAGGCATGATAGGCGGCCAAACGGGCATGGAACTTCAACGACTTTGAGATATTGGCGTTCATATTGATCCGGAAACGATTGGTAAAATTACTATCATCATTTTCCGTGGTATGGACAGTAGGCGTCGGCGGCATGGTGGAATAATCGGTTACCCTGAGGTCCTTATACTTATAGGAATCATAACGCAACCGATACTCAGCACCCAGGTTGATCCTGTCCTTCAGGGTCTTGGTCTCAACCTGATCCAGGGTGTCATAGATATTATTAATATCATCAGCCATCCGGTCAAGTTTGGCGCTATCTGAGCCGGACATTGGCGCCGCAGGGCGGGGAGCTGGTCTGGCTGCGGGAGCCTGAACCGGTGCAACAGTTCCCTGGTTAGTTTCGAGCTCAACAACCCGCTTCTGAAGGGCATCAAGGCTTTTCATAATCGCCCTGTAATCCTCAGCTGGGATGCGAACCATATCCGCGGCGCAGACAGTACCTGTCCAAAGCATAAGAGCGCCTGCGGTCAATAATACTTTTTTCATCTCTCTTCCTCCTTTTCCTTACCTAGGAATAACGGCTACCGCAGGCTGGTCGCTATCTGCCGCGTGATCTTTTAAATATTGAACGATGACTTGCAGATCATCCATACCGATTGTCTGGGAGAAGTCGACCTTATGGCGCCCCCTCTGAAAGAACTTATTCCAGACAATCGCGGCCTTGTCTGCCGGGTTAACAGGTGCAGCCTGTCCACCCTTAACATGACATGTTCCGCATTTCTGCTTGAACATAGTCGCGCCATCTTCAGCCATTGCTGAGGTAGAGAGCATCGCTAATAACAATGCTGCTCCTAGAGCTAGACGCCTCTTCATATTTCCCCCCATTACGATTTGATTTGTTTTCACATTGGAAACCTATTTTTATAGGTACACACATCAGTAAAAAAATTTATATCATATATTAAGGGATTTTTCCAGTTTTAGTGGGATTATAACGAGTTATCAACCGCAAACAACGACCTTTTCAGGCCGAAAACAACCACGGCAACCACAACATATTGTGGTTCTTTTTGACCCGGTGATTACCAGATTGGGGCCTTGGTTAATTTTTTATATTTTCCAGGAAACAATATAAAAATTTATATTTCTCACCTTTCCCACCCCATCCTGACAACAGGATGTCACCTAAGTGATATTGCGTCGATGGTTACATGGTCAAAGCTAGCGGCATATTGCTTCGGTGGGCACATAATCAAGTTAATGAGGAAAATCGAACCCCCTTCGACAGGCTCAGGGACCGGTCCCTGAGCCTGTCGAAGGGAGGGGGCGAGCAGTTTTCAAACTCTGTCGACACCTTTGACCATGTAAGCACCGAACCAATAATATTTTTTCTGGTTTTTTCAAGCAGTCCGGTTATGATGGCCTCCTTTGCAAATATAAACCTCGGTGTTGC
The DNA here is from genome assembly GCA_030597865.1 of Pseudomonadota bacterium. Classification (GTDB taxonomy): domain Bacteria; phylum Desulfobacterota; class Desulfobulbia; order Desulfobulbales; family SURF-16; genus BM506. Next base: position 2,760 of record JAUVQZ010000132.1, read on the forward strand.
CCTTATCTGCCATTTTTTCTCCGAAGGATAAGGACTTTGAAAAGGGAATACGGTGAGAATCCGTAACGTTGGGCCGACGCTGTAAGCGGGGACTGTTCAGCCAATATGTCACTGTCATTGTCCATGGCGGGAAGGCGTGCTGAACCGGACTGATCCGTAAGTCAGAAGACCTGCCAGGGTTTCATACGAACTCGGAATGATCTGTCCGTATCAATCCGCATGGGAAGCTATTCCTGTGCGGATTTTTTTATGCCTGCTGCTCCACAGGCATCCACCCTTACCTGCCTGGCGCAGTAGAGCTTGCCGGGCATAATCCGTCAACATGACGGTATGGAGAGCAGCAATGAAAACACAGTTAGAACTTGCCAAGGCCGGCGAAATCACCACCCTCATGACGCAGATAGCCCAGGATGAAGGGTTCAGCCCCGAGGATATCCGCCAAAAGGTGGCTTACGGCGAGGTGGTCATCCCCAACAATCCAAATCGCCCCAACCAGAAGGCGGTGGGTATTGGTATGGGGCTGCGCACCAAGGTCAATGCCTCCATTGGCACCTCATCCGACATCCATGACATTGAGCTTGAAAAACGTAAGGCCCTCATTGCCCAAGAAGAAGGGGCCGACACCCTGATGGAACTATCCACCGGCGGTGACCTTGACCTGATCCGCCGTGAAATCCTCGGTTGCTGCAACCTGCCGGTGGGCAATGTCCCCCTCTACCAGGCCTTCAACCATTACTCCCGCAAACACAAGAACCCCAACCTGCTTGACCCTGAATTCCTCTTTGACCTCATCGAGCAGCAGCTGGCCGACGGCCTGTCGTTCATGGCCATCCATTGCGGCATTAACCGCTTCAGCATCGAACGCCTTCGTAAACAGGGCTACCGCTACGGCGGCCTGGTATCCAAGGGTGGCACCTTCATGGTCTCCTGGATGGAGTATAATAACAGGGAAAACCCCCTCTACGAACAGTTTGACCGGGTCTGCGCCCTGATGAAAAAATACGATGCCGTTCTTTCTCTGGGCAACGGCATCAGGGCCGGCGCCATCCATGACAGCCACGACCGGGCCCAGATGGCCGAGATGATTATCAACTGTGAACTGGCCGAATTGGGCCGGGATATGGGCTGCCAGATGATGGTGGAAGGCCCGGGCCACGTGCCGCTCGATGAGATCGAGGGCAACATCATGCTGGAAAAACGGATGAGTGGCAACGCCCCCTACTATGTCCTGGGGCCCCTGCCCGCCGACTGCGGAGCCGGTTATGACCATATCACCTCGGCAATTGGCGCCGCCAGCTCAGCCCGCCATGGTGCTGACCTGATCTGCTACATCACCCCGGCAGAGCATCTGGCCCTGCCCAACGAGGATGATGTCCGTGAAGGTGTGCGGGCCACCCGCCTGGCGGCCCATATTGGTGATATTGCCAAATATCCCCAGCGCCGGGAACGGGAAAAACAGGTGGCCCTGGCCCGCCGCGACATGGCCTGGGACGATCATTTCAAGCTGCTCATGTTCCCGGACAAGGCCAAGGAGATACGTAGCGGCCGCAGCCCGGAAAACACCGACACCTGCACCATGTGCGGTGATTTCTGCGCGATGGAGAGGGGCTACACCCTGTTTAAGGATGATATGAAGGGCGACAAAATCAGGAAGACTGAGCCTGAGACAGCTTAAGCAAAACAGGGGCTCGAAGAGAATTTATGACTTCTTGATTCTTCAACCCTCACCCTGCCCCACTCCCATTCTTGGGAGAGGGAATACCGTTACCCTTTGCCATTTATTTACATAGCCACCACTGCCTTTCCTGAATCCCCTCCTGTCCCGCCCTGCCGGCAACTTTCCCTTGCCTCTTTTATTTTCCCAGGTACAATTAGTATTTCCATAAACACTTTAATAGCTACAGTGCTGATTAGAATACGAAGCTCAACCTTGATCTGCAAACTGACAACTGCCAACTTGTTCTATTTGGAGCAGCGCCATGAGCACACCGACCATCATCGTTCTTGCCACCCGCAACAAAGGAAAAATAAAGGAGTTTCAGGAAATCTTAAAAGATTATCCTGTGGACCTGAAGGGTCTGGACGATTTCGGCCCCACCCCTGAGGCCATTGAGGATGGCGAGACCTTTGACGACAATGCCTACAAGAAGGCCATCTTTGCGGCCAAGGTGCTTGGCCTGCCGGCCATCTCCGATGATTCCGGTCTCACGGTGGAGGCCCTTGACGGCCGGCCGGGTGTCTACTCAGCCCGCTATGCCGGGGAAAATGCCACGGACCAGGACAATATCGCCAAGCTGCTTGCCGAGATGGACGGAATCAGCAACCGTAAGGCCGCCTTTGAGTGCGTGATCTCCATTGCCGTTCCTTCAGGACCCGCCCTCACCTATGAGGGACGCTGTGAAGGGGAAATCGCCCCAGAACCCCAGGGGAAAGGTGGTTTCGGCTATGATCCTGTTTTTTATTATCCAGATCTTGGCAAGACCTTTGCCCAGGCCACCATGGCCGAAAAGAACACGGTGAGTCACCGGGGCAAGGCCCTGGCCGAGGTCGCAAGGGAAATGCCCCAGATTATCAAATGGCTGGAGCAACGCCTTGCTGAGGAAAAAGCCCCGAAACCAGACCATGAAGATTTCGAACATAACGACTGGTCAGAGCCCTATATGGTGAAGTAGAAAGGCAGAATTCAGGAGACAGAAATCAGAATGAGCGGGCAACCGCTGTATTCTGATTTCTTATTTCAAACGGAGGGGCCACATACAGGTTGTTAAAAAACGTAGCGAGCGACGGCAAGACAAGGTGCTAATCGTTGAAGCCAACCCGTTCAATAAGCCGGCGAATAACCTTGCGTTCCTCAAGGCCGAGGTGGGGAACCTCAAAACCGGTATCATAGAAGTCTGGATTTATATCATTGTCAGACCAGATGCTTCGCGCCTCAAAGACAAGTTCTTTTTCCGCGTAATAATCATCCGGCAACACGATTCTCAGGGTCATATCCTGCCCTGGGGAAATGGCCTTCCTGCTCACCAGCTTACAGCCCTTGGTGGTGATGTCCACCAGGTTACCCACCTGACTGCCCGTATCAGCATCATACACCTCCAAATAATAAAAGAGGTGGCGCCGTTTCATTACCCGTGTCCCAGAATCCATAAGAAGGCCGTATGTTCCCTTATTTTTTTTAAGACAGGCCCTAATCGTTAAAAGCGGCCTGCTCTATGAGCTCACGAACCACCTTACGCTCTTCAGCGCCGAGCCTCGGCACCTCAAAGCCCGTGACGTAAAAATCGGGATTGATATCAGGCCGTGACCAGAGGGTCTTACCCGTCATGACAATTGTCGTTAAAGAATAGAGGCCTTCGGGGAGATCAAGGCGCAGGCTCATGGTTTTCCCCTCAGCCAAGGGCTCCTTGCTGATGATCTTGCAGCCCCTGGTGGTAATATCAACCACATTACCGACCTGTTCAGCCGTTTCGACATCATAGAGCTTCAGATAATAAACCAACTGCCGCCGTTTGAGGATCCGCGATTCAACGCCCATAACGTATCTCCACTCAAATATCAGGCCCGTACCCCAAGGGCCCCTGGATTTCACCTCCACCTCTTCCTGAGATGTGTAGGTTTATGATGGGCTGAAATTTATTTTTTTGCAAGCTGATCAAGAATAAAATTCAGCACTTCCTGGGCATTCATCCGTGACGAATCAATATGCGTGGCATCAGGGGCGGCCTTGAGGGGAGCCAGATCCCTGGTGGAATCATCATGGTCCCGTTGGACGATCTGGGCCAGGATATCATCATAGGCTGCCTCCTCACCCTTCTCATGGAGCTGTTCAAGCCGCCGCCGGGCCCGTTCCCCAGGAGAGGCATCAAGAAAATACTTATGCCTGGCCTTGGCAAAGACCACGGTGCCCATATCCCGGCCCTCGGCAACCACCCTGCCCCGGGCCGCGATCTGCTGCTGGAGCTCGGTGAGTTTCTGGCGCACCAGGGGCAGGGCAGAAATTGCCGATGCCACCATGCCCATTTCAGCGCTGCGAATAGCGGTGCTGACATCCTCACCAGCCAAAACAACCCGGGTATCGCCGTCCCCTGGCTCCAGATGCAGATCAAGGTCGGCCAGCATGGCGGCAACCTGGTCTTCATCGGCCAGATCCACGCCTAGCTGCCGGGCTTGGAGGCCCACAGCCCGGTACATGGCGCCGGTATCAAGATAGGTATAGTTAAGCTTAGCGGCCAGCATCCGGCTCACCGTGGATTTGCCGCCGCCTGATGGGCCGTCAATGGTGATAATGGTATCCATATTATTCATTATTCCGCGTGATGTCTCAAAACAAAAAAAACCACCGATTTGTAACTATTCAGACCTTAGCCAAGACGCTCGGCATTTATTCTAAAAGTAACGGGGGAGAGAGGCTGTAGTTGATTAGACTGAAGGCTGTTAGGTACAGCAAAACCCTCAGAAATCGTTGTTGAAACCTAACAGTCTACAGCCTAAACAACCTGTGTTGTTACCTAGAAGCACGAATGTCCTTGAGGGTCTGGGCCAGGGCAGCAACCAGGCGCCTGTTTTCCGCCTCAACGCCCACGGTGATCCTGATATAGGAACCATAGCCATAGGCGGCCATGGGCCGGACGATCACGCCAAGATGGAGCAGGCGCCCATAGAGGTCTTTACAGTCACAGGCCACATCAACCAGGAAGAAGTTGGTCTGGCTGGCAAAGACCTGGCAGCCAAGCTTGTTGATTTCAGAGGTCAGCCAGGCAATGCCGTGCCGGGTCATGGCCATGGTCTTCTGGTAATGCTCATCATCCTCCAGACAGGCCAGGGCGCCGACCTGGGCCAGCTCGTTAACGTTAAAGGGCTGCCGCACCCTATGCAGGAAAGAGGCAATCTCGGCATTCATAATCCCGAAACCCACCCGCAGACCGGCAACCCCATAGGCCTTGGAAAAGGTACGCAGACCCACCACCGCGGTGGAGCCGTGCATATACTCCCTGACATCAAGGCGCAGGTCATGGTCGACGAAATCCACATAGGCCTCGTCCAATACGACAATCACCGTCTCCGGCACCCGGGCCAGAAAGGTGTCAAAGCAGGCCTTGTCAAAGACGGTGCCCGTGGGGTTGTTTGGGTTGTCCAGGAAGATCAGCCTGGTCCGGGGGGTGATTTTGGCGGCAATGGTATCCAGGTCATGGCCCATATCCTTCAGGGCCACAACAATGTTCACCCCGCCCTGGGCCTGGACCATGGTTTGATAGACCAGAAAGGAGGGGTGGCTGGTGATAACCTCGTCACCCGGGGCAACAAAGGCCCGCACCAGAAAATCAATAACCTCGTTGGAACCATTGCCAAAGACCAGCTCGTCCTGGCCCACCCCCAGCTTGGCAGACACGGCCTGGGCCAGATAATAACAGCTGCCGTCCGGATAGCGG
>JAUVQZ010000268.1 GCA_030597865.1 Pseudomonadota bacterium
GGCTTCAGGCTCCATGGGTGCCTGAAACAGCAGGGAAAAGAGAAGGGTAAAGGCAACAAACAACATATGCCCTTTGAGATGGGCCCGATATTTGCGGACATGGTCCCAGCACAGCACCCCCCAGAGCACGCCAAGCCCGACAATATGATTGGCATAGACCCTTTTTAGGCCATCCTCAAGAACGGCAAAGAGCAGGGTGTTCAAAAGCTGGCCGATAAGGGGAACTGAAAGGCAGATATTCTCGGCGATAATGCCGGCGTTGTCGCCGGTGGCATCTCCCCGCAACACATAGCCGCCAAAAAGCAGGAGTAACACCACGGGCAGACTGGCCACCAGGGGAATCCATTTGCCAAAAGAGAGCTTGAGATAGCTTTTATCAATTATTATTGCCAGGAAATGGGCCAGGCAAAGCAGGAAGAAGAATTGGCTGGAATAAAAATGGAGGCTGCGCCAGAAATCGCCAAAGGGCACCAGGGCATCCATGGCGCTCGTGGAGAAAAAGGGTGTTGAAAAATCATACTGCAGGGCAACAACCACCCCTGAAACCACAGAGATATAGAGGGCCACGAGACAAAGCTCCCCCCATTTCACCTCGGTTATCCTTGTTAACAGTTTTTGAGAATAAGACATTACAGATACATCGAGACCACTTCTTTCTCACCACAGAGACACAAAGACACAGAGGTTTTGTTTTCAGGTTCTACTCTGTGCCTTTGTACCCCTCGAGGGGGTATTGAAGAGAATGTCTCTGTGGTAAACAAAACGAGGTCTCTGGGAATGATTAAACTATGCATTTACACCGTCACCATATAGCCCTTACCCTCGCCAAGGGCTTCCACCTTAAAGACTGGCAAATCCTTAGTCGCCGGGCCATCGAGTCGTTTTACCGGGGGGGAAAATTTCGATTGGTGGCAGGGGCAGATCATCTGCTTATCCTTCTCGCTGAAATTAAGACGGCAGCCCAGATGGGTACAGGTTCGAGAGATGGCCCACGCCTGTTTTTCAGAGACAAAGAGGGCAAATTCTGGATCAAGATGAACATCACCGGCCAGGAGTCTTTTTTCCACCTTAATAAAACGCTGTTTCTTGGGGACATTAAAACGGACAAAACTAAGCAGCGGATAGCAAAGGACAAGCCCTGCTGCCAGTTTCAGCAAATTCCACCACGAGGTGAGGAAATGCCGTCGTCCCTCAGAACCCTCAACCTTACGAGCCATTGCCACCACGAAGAAGGCGAACAAAGGTGTCGCGCATACCGCGGGCCCCGGAAACCACATCAACCTTGCCACGAGTCATGAGGGCGGAATCAGACACGCCCCGCAGATAGGCCTCCTGGATAAAGGGAGAACGGTTGCCAAATCCATGGCTCATATAACAGCAATCTGCCCGGATACCCGGAGTAACCTTGACCCTGATCCGTTTCAGGGAGCGAAAGCCATCCACATTCTCCAGACGCACCTCTTGGCCATCAGCAATACCTAATTGACCGGCCAAGGACTCGGCAAGCCAGAGTTCATTTTCAGGCACCTCATGGTTAAGCCAGGTAAAGCCTGCCGTCCTGGTCAGGGAATGGACCGGGCAACGACCATAGAGGAGACGGAGATACCCATCCGGGGCCTGGGCAGGAGGTTGGTAGCTGGGCAGGGGGGCAAAACCATTATGGGCCAACCAGGGGGAATGAAATTCAATTTTCCCGGAGGGGGTAGGAAAACTCACGCCCTTGCTCGCCCGGACAGCTTGGGCAAAAACCTGATCAACCGTGTCAGCAAAATCCCCCTGTTCATCAAGCTCCTGGAACGGTTCCAGGGGCTCCATGACGATCTTTGTCTTATTTTTCAACAAAAGACCACCGGCCTTCTTCATCAATTCAAGGGAGCTGCCCTGCCTGGCCAGAGCCCCTTCCAGATAATTGTGGATACGGTTTGCCGGGAACAATCCACCCTGGCCACAGCCTTCAGCAATATCTTTGACGATCTGATAGGGATCACGGCAGTCATGGCCTGGATCAACCACAGGGAACCGGCAACCCGTCATGGTCTGGCTGCCAATATCCCAGGAATGCAAATCATCCATCCGTTCAAGGAAGGCTGCCTCAGGCAGGATGATATCGGCATAGAGTGTTGATTCAGAGGGCAGGACGTCACAGGCAAAAATAAACTCCGCATTCTTAAGGGCGGTGATTGTTTTATAGGGTGACATCTCAGACTGCAGGGGGTTTTGCCCCCATATACCGGTGACCTTGATCTTCCGGTTGCCGATCTGATTGATTAAGGGGGCAAAGGAGAGGGTTTTTCGTTGGGCCGTAAAGTCAAATTTTGGCATGGAACGGGAGGGCCAGGAGCCAAGCAGGGCCGACAAAATAGCCTGGGCCCTGACACGATCAACATCATCGCCATACCAACTCAGATGACTGCCTGGCATGATAACGGTACGGGGCCCGGCCTCAACCATGGTTTCCACGGCCAGACGAATCGTATCAATGGGAATATCGGTAATCTCTGAGGTCCTGGTCAGGGTAAAGGCGGAAACCGCCCCTTGAAGCTCTTCCAGGCCAACCACTTGATCCACCAGGAAGGGGTCGTACAGTTCCTGGGCCAGGATATGATGGATCCAACCCAGGATAAGGGCGGTATCAGTACCTGGTCTGATGGCAAGGTACTGATCCGCCTTGCCGGCAATGGCAGAAAATCTTGGGTCAACCACCACCAACTCCGATCCCCTATTGCGGAAATCACACACCTGCTTGAGTTGGGATATCTGATTATTCTCACCGATATGACAGCCCATGAGGACCAGACAATCGGCATCATCCAACTGGGGCAGGAAATGAGGATCAGGGACCTGGCCAAAGACCGTGCCATAACCAAGCTCACGAATGGCGGCCGAATGCATCTGCGATGAATCATAGATATTCGGGCAGGAAATCCCCTCATAGAGCTTACGA
>JAUVQZ010000049.1 GCA_030597865.1 Pseudomonadota bacterium
CCAGGCTGGCCGTGGCCACCATGAGGCCGGACAGCCCGGGGATTTTCATGTACTCAGCGGCATTTCCCCTATGGATCGAGCCGCCGTACAGCAGGGCATTGCCCGGCACCATTGCCTGAATTCTGTCAATGTCCTGCTGCACCATCTGGGGTGAAGGCGCAATGTCAACACCAACGGCCTCCACCGGTCCATAGCCAACGATAATATTGCTCAGCTCATGGTCGGAAAGGGCGGCAAACTGGGTCCGGGCATAGGGCTGGTCAATGCAGACAATGGGGGTTATTCCCACGGCCATGGCCCCGCGCACTTTGTTGGCAACATCTTGATTGGTTTCATGGAACCAGCGCCGCCGCACAGAGTGACCCACCAGGACATAGTCTGTCAGGCCGTGCAGCATTTCAGCAGCCACGGCACCGGTATAGGAACCAAGGGAAAAGGTTGAGACATCCTGGCTAGCCAGGAGTATGCCGCCGGTGTTTCCTTCACGCATCTGATGGAGGGGGTAAAGAAAGGGGAAGGCTGGGGCAAGAATAACTGTAAGGTCGGGATGGGGGCGGTGTAGTTTAAGAAAACGTCTCAGCCAGTGGCTGGCCTCGGCCAGGGTCTTGTTTGATTTCCAGTTTGCCACCACATATCTGCCCATAGCTCGCACCTGTTAGAGGGGGTATTGGGGGCAAGCCCACCGTATTTCACCTCTGCTGGCAAAGGTGATTTTTATCTTAGCCCCTTTTGGCCCAGGGGCCTGTCACTCCTCAAGGGCATTGCGGACAGCCTGGGCCAGTTCATGCAAGACAAGGGGCTTCATTATAACCCTCTGCACACCATACCTGTGGGCATTGGCGTTATTGATCTGTTCGCTGAAACCTGTGCTTATGATAATGGGGATGTGGGGTCGGACAGCCTTTACGGCCTCGACCAGATCAAGCCCTGACAGGTTGGGCATGTTCATGTCAGTAATCAGCAGATCAAAAAACTGTGGATCAGCCACAAAGGCCTCTTTGGCCTTAATGGCATCGCTGAAGGCGGTCACCGCATATCCCAGGCCCTCCAGCATACGCCCTTCCATGGCAATAATAGTTTCCTCATCGTCAACGATGAGGATGCGCTCGCTGCCGGAGGGTATCTGGCCGCTGCATTTTCCATCGCCTTTGGCGGCCACCTCTGTGTCGGAGATGACCGGCAGGTACACCTGAAATGTGGTGCCTTTCCCCTCCTCGCTGTGTACAGAGATATAGCCGGCCATGGAGCTAACAATACCGTGCACCAGCGACAGGCCCAATCCGGTGCCCTCCCCCTTTTCCTTAGTGGTAAAATAGGGTTCGAAAATTCTCTCCTGATGCTCTTTCTCGATGCCCATGCCCGTATCGCCAATGGTCAGGCACAGGTAGGGGCCAGGTTTGATTCCCTGCCGGTGTCTGACATCCATGTCCGCCAATTCCACGGGCTGGAGGCTGACCGTCAGTATGCCGCCGCCATCACGCATGGCATGATAGGCATTGGTGCAGAGGTTCATAATCACCTGGTGGATCTGGGACGGATCAGCAATAACCAGGGTGCCATGGTTAGCGATGTCCGTCTCAAAGGTGATGGTTGTGGGAATACTGGCCCGGAGAAGCTTGAGGGCCTCCCTGGCCACCGGCTGGATATTAAGGGGTTGCAAGTCCTGCTCCCCCTGACGGCTAAAGGTGAGAATCTGTTTAACGAGCTCCTTGGCCCGCAGGCCGGCTTGATGGACCTGGTCAATATCTTTGCGGATCGTGCCATCCAGGTTGTGCTGGAGCAGGGCCAGCTCGGAAAAACCGATAATGGCGGTGAGAATATTATTAAAATCATGGGCAATACCGCCGGCCAGGGTGCCGATGGCCTCCATCTTCTGGGCCTGGCGCAGCTGCCTTTCCTGGCGGCGGCTTTCCGTTATATCCTTGGCGTAATGGACGAATTTGGTGGTCTCGCCGCTGCTGTTGGTGATGGGGGCAATTGTCACCGAAAAGATCTTGCCCAGGTTTTTATGTTCAATTTCGGCAAGATGCAAAACACCATCCTTGGTCGCCTTGACCGCCGGACATCCCTCGCAGGGTTTATTGATGTTGCGAAATAGCTGGTAACAGTATTTGCCCACCAACTCTTCTTCCCTGAGGTTAAAGGTCTCACTGGTGGCCCGATTTGCCTTGGTTATACGCATATCACTGTCTTGAATGGTGATAATGCCGTCGATGGCGTCAAAGGTCTTTTCCAGCTCCTCATAGGAGTTTTCCAGGGCCTGTCGGCCCCCGTAGATTACGGCGTCCCGTTTTTTAATCGTGCGAAAACCCCAGAAGATACCTGACGCCCCCAGGGTCCAGAGAATGAAATGAAGGTAGAGTGAGTTGCGGGTATGGTCTTGTTGGCTATAAAGCTCCATGGGCACCGTGACACTGATGCCGCCGAGCAGATCACCTATCTTGAGACCCGTATTGGGTCGATTTTCTACACAGCCCCAGGAGGCCTGGATCGGGTACATATAGCGCAGAACCTCTCTGCCTTCCTCGTATACCACCTCACTGATCTCAGCCCTGCCCTGTTGTAGCCCCCGCAAGGCCCCCTTTTCCCATCTGTCAGGGGTGTCCTCCTGGCTCAAGGGATGGATGGTCTTTAGGGCATATTTCAGTTTGAGGGCCTGATGGTTTGGCAGGCGGTCACTGGCGATTTGGAAAAGATTTTTTGGGGTCACCAGGGTAATCACCCTCCCCGCCGGTGTCAAAATATCCCGGTCCGGTCGATGGGCCAAGGCCAGCTCTGGAACAATCTTTTGGGAAACCGTAAGATAGGCACCGCCGCTGGCAATAAACAGGTCTCGATAGATCGAATCTTTTTGGGCGTGGGTGTGGGCAGTAGCTTCGGCCAGCTCTCGAATATTTTTCTGGCCATGGCGATGGTCGGCAACAAAGGTGAAGGCAAGCAGCAGGGAAAGCCCGGCAAGCTGGGCCAGGGCGATGAGGTTGAGCCGTGAGCGTATCGGTGCTTTCTGCTTTTCCCTTCCTGTTCTACTCATACTGTCATCTCCATGGGGTCCTGAGGCCCGCCCCGGTAAAGGCGAGGCGATGGGCGTCGGGTTTTAGGATGGGTAAGGCCCCTATTGCTCCGCCTCTATCTCGCAGAGCATCTCGTCAATGACCGCCAGGCCACCTTGCCAGAAGGCGGGATCGCTGAGATCAATGGCAAAGGGTTTGAGCAGCTCGTAGGGCGATTGGCTGCCACCCTGGCCCAGAAGCTCCAGGTATTTGGGGATAAATGCCTCGCCCTCCTGCTGGTAAAGCTTATAGAGGGCCAGAACCAGCAGCTCGCCAAAGGCATAGGCGTAGACATAGCCGGGGGTTCGCAGGAAATGGGGAATGTACGACCACCAGATGCCATACTCCTCACCCAGGCGTACCGAGTCGCCAAACATGGCGCCCTGGCTCTGGAGCCAGAATTTAGAAAGCTTGTCAGCGGAGAGTTCACCCTCATCACGGCGGCTGTTATGGATCAGGTTCTCAAAACGGTTCATGGAGATCTGCCTAAAGACGGTGGCAAAGATCGATTCCAGCTTCTGGCAGATAAAGGCCCGGCGCTGGGCCGGATCGGTCAGCATGTCGAGTTGCTTGTGAAAGATGAGGAGCTCGGCAAAGACCGAGGCGGTCTCGGCCAGCACTAGGGGGGTGTTGGAGTTGAAATAGCCCCTGTCGCGGGCCAGATATTGATGGACGCCATGGCCAAGCTCATGGGCCACGGTGGAGACGTCGCGCAGATTGCCGGTATAGTTGACCAGCACGTATGGGTGGGCGTCGGGCACCGAGGGATGGGCAAAGGCGCCGCCCTGTTTGCCCTCCAGCACCGGGGCGTGGATCCAGTTCCGCTCAAAAAAGAGCCCGGCGATCTCCGCCATCTTGGGAGAAAATTCACTGAAACCATCCAACACCATCTCCTGACATTGCTGCCAGCTTATCCTCCTGTCCGGCAGACTGGGCAGTGGTGCGTAGCGGTCATAGTCATGGAGTTCATCTAGGCCCAGCAGCCTCTTCTTCAGGCCATAATAGCGCTGGACTATATCATAACGGCCGGTGGTGGCTGCAACCAGGGCTTCGACGGTCTCCTCCTCAAGCTCATTGGACAGGTTGCGGGAGCTGACCCAGGTAGGATAGCTGCGCAGCCGATCATCAATCATCTTGTCGGCCAGCAATGTGTTGAAGATATGGGTGAAGACGTGGAGCTGACTCTTGAGACCATGGGTGAGGTCCCGGGCCGCCTGGCGGCGCACCCCACGCTCCGGACTGTAGAGGGCAGCCAGCACCTCCTCCTGCCCCTTCTGTTTGTCGCCAAACTTGAGATGGCCCATGACCTTGGTAAAGAGGCTGGTCCAGCTCGATCCTGCCACCGGACTGAACTCGATGAGCAGGGTCTCCTCCACCTGGGAGAGGAGATGGTCGGCGTAGCGTCTGATATTGGCTAGATAATGATGATAGGGGGCGGTGTCTTCGCCTTCCATAAAGGGGCGGGTCGCCTCCTGATCCATCTTGGACCACTCCAGGTCAAAAAAGACGGTGTCGCGGCTGATACGGCTGGCCGCCTCCTTCACCTCCTGCAAAAAGGCGCCGGCCTCGGCATTGGTAACCTGGGTGGCAAAGTTGAGATAGGCGTAGGTCGCCACCCGGCCCAGGTTGGTGGCAATGCGCTCCAGACGCCGGACCAGCCGGGCGAATTTGGCCGGTTCAAGCCCGGCCAGTTTGCCGCTGAACTCCTTGAGCAGGGCCGCCTCCTGCTCGCAGAGGTCAATATCGTCCTTAATCAGCTCATCATCAAGGCCATCGTAGAGATCATCAAGGTTCCAGAGTACATCTTCGCTACCAAGTTCCTTGTTCAACTGCTCAGACATATAAAAACCTTCTTTTTTCTCTAAATTGGTATTGTTTGGCGTGGCTTGGGTAATTCTGGACTACGGCGGCAGCTTTTATCCTCATCTTTCCCATAGGTATTATCTCGTTGAGATTAGGACTATAGGTGTTTATGCGTCATGCTGGGTTTTCGGTTGGCAGTTGTCGGTAAAAGGTGGTTTTTCGATAGGAAATATCCACAGGCTGTTAAACGTAAACTGTTAACCGTTAACTGTCAACTGTAGCAGTAAGTATTAAAGAGGTTTCAGTCAGATAGGCCAACCGGGAAGGTTGAGTTTTAACTGTTTAACAGGGGGGCGCTATTAACGCTCAGTTGCAGCCCATATCTCCCTTACCATTTCCGATCCAGGCCCAAAGGGGTGAGAAGCCCTTTGACCACAGAATAGATTTAATTGTATTTTAAGCCTTGATGTTTCCCATGGACATGGTGTATGTAAATAGTAATTATTACTAATACGCAGCCTTAGTTTATATCTTATTCAAATCAAAAGGAGAATAGCATGCCATCAACCACCGATAATCTTAAGGACGCCTTTGCCGGCGAGAGCCAGGCCAACCAGAAATACCGGGCCTTTGCCAAGAAGGCAGAAAAAGAGGGCTTTGGTAATATCGCCAAGCTCTTTCGCACCACTGCCGAGGCCGAACGTATCCACGCCGAAGGCCATCTCAAGGCCCTGGACATGGTGGGCTCCACCGCCGACAATCTGCAGGCGGCCATTGACGGCGAGACCCATGAGTTTGAGGCCATGTATCCGCCCATGGTCGCCCAGGCCGAAGAGGAGGGCCATAGGGCCAAGGTGATGTTTAAATTCGCCACCAAGGCCGAGGCTGTCCATGCCGAGCTGTATGCCAAGGCCATGGAGGCCGTCAAAAACGGTGTCGATCTTGATACCACCGAGTTCTACCTCTGCCCGGTCTGCGGCCATATCGAGTTGGGCGTTGCTCCGGAACGCTGTCCCATCTGTGGCGCCAAAAAGCATATCTTTGAGCAGATCAACTAGGCTCATTTATATCCCGAATAAAAAGGCGGCAGAGAATTCATCTCTGCCGCCTTTTTTTATGTTGCATCAAGCAACACCGGAGTGAAAGGTGTTTCCTCCGAACCCTCTATTTAATGAAGAATCTTTTTAGAAAAGATGGAAACTCGTTTTGAAGGTGTTTTCCATGGCAGCCTTATAACGGTGGTGCGTTGCTATTGAACACTGCCCATGCAATCGCTCAATGTTGAATTACGCCTTTTGTTAGTTATTTGACATTCCTGCAGAAAAAGCATAAATTGTTCTAATAAAAATTCGTCGATATAATAAAAAGTGTAATCCGCCATAGATCAACCAAAGTATAACAGGAAAAAGGAGTGTGTTATGAAGGTGATTCGTTTAAGCCATCTGTTTCTCGCATTAGGTATTGTATTGATAAGCGCCCTTGCCGTGTCGGCCGCTGAGGTAAAACTCTGGGGATCAACCACCTGCCAAAAACGTTTTCTGGAGCCGGGCGCTGCCGCACTTGAAAATGCGACAGGTGTTAAAATCAAGGTGTTCGGCGTTGGCACCGGCAAAGGCATGGTCGCCCTGTTTGAAGGGAAAACTAATGTTGCCATATCCTCGAACACCTTAGAGGCAAGTGTCAACTCGGCCCAGAAGGTCCGTAAAAAAGCTGGCAAACCAGCCATTGCGGTCCCGGCAGGTCTCATCTATCATACAATTACTGAAGATGTCATTGTACCTATCGTTAACAAGAACAACTCGGTAAGTTCCCTTTCCTGGCAGCAACTGGCCGACCTCAACACCGGTAAAATTACCAATTGGAAGGATGTGGGTGGTTCAGATATGCCGGTCCAGGTTGTTACCAGCCATGCGGGCAGTTCGACCAAGGCCGTTTATCAAAAAATGGTGATGAAAAAAGCCGACTATGCAGCCGGCGCCATTCAGGTTAAAAGCACCCGTCTTGAAATCAACGAGGTGTCTAAAATCAAAGGCGGCATCGGCGCAGTCAGTGAAGGTTTTTACAACCTCAATCCGGGCAACAGCAAAATCATCAAGACCGATCCGATCAAAAGGCCCCTCGGCCTGATTACCATTGGTAAGCCCACCCCGGATGTTCAAAAAATCATTGATTTTTTCCGTTCAGCCGAAGGGAAAAAATATATTCTCTAACCTGGTTCCGGTGTAGGATGCGTCGTAGCCCTTCCGAGGTATAATAATACCCCGGAAGGGCTTTAGGCTACCTTGAATAATTGATTTTCCGGCCAATCTTTGCGTTATGCGCGAAAATTTATTCTCGGAGGTAAGCGAAACGAAGTGGAGACTCCGATATCAACCATATGCACCCCAAGGGTTCTTTTCTATACCCCCTTGAGGGGTGCACTCGAAGTCTTCGGGGCGCCTGCGGTAAATTTTCTCGTATGCCTCGCAGTCTGCGCTTACCTGATCTTGAACAAAAAATCTAATTATTCAAGATACCTTTGTTTTATCCTCAAGCACCTATCAGTTACACACCCCCAATATAAAGGATGTTTGGTATGAATGTATCCCTACAAAAAAAAATTATTGGCGGCTTTGCTTTCGGGGTCGTTGTCTGTATCGTTGTCGGCATAATTGGCTGGTCTGGAGCCAATGTGATTAAAAATAAATTGCAGGACACGGGGGATGTGGAAATCCCCGCAATTCAAGCTATTCTAAACCTGAAAGGCGCCCTGGCTGATGTTAAGGCCTCCATCCGCACCCTGCTCAATCCCGCCATGAAGTTTGAGGATAAAAGCCTTGAGTACGATACTATTAGAAAGGCCTTTACCATGGCTGAATCGACCATAAAAGCTTACGAAAACCTACCTAGAGATGATGAGGAAGATAAGCTCTGGCAGGATTTTTTGGCCCGCTGGGATGTGTGGCAAAAGGACACCCTCCATTGCCTCAGTCTCAGTCATGCCATTGATGCCATCAACATTGAAAACCCTCAAAAACTTGCCATAGAGGCGGAGCACAGTTTCGGAACCTATAAGACATGGGCCGCAAACGCCAGTAAAGCCCTCCTCGAAAAACAGATCGCCCAGGATAGCGCCCGGAAATTAGAGGACATAAAATTTGGCCAATGGATCAAATCAGTTCACGTTGAAAATGAAGAGGTGCAAAAAGCCCTAACTCAACTTGAGTTTGATCTTGTGGATGTATTTCGATCCGTGTCCACCATTATGGATTATATCGAAATTGAAGAATTTGATCTTGGCAATGACGTGTATATTGCGGAAGTACTGCCAAGTATTGAAAGCATTCAGATGTCTGTTGACAATATGATGCTGCAGATCCGCAATGCCATGGATCTCTATGCGCAACTTGACCAACATGAAAAAGAAGCGACCTCAGTATCACTGGCCAAGACCGAAAAAATTCTGAATCAAATCGTTGACGCAACAAACCAGAGTGTGGTGCTCAATGTGGCTGAAGGAAATGAATCTTCAGGCCGGGTGACAACCAGCATCTTCCTTGCTGTATTACTGGGCTCCACCGCCGCCTTGGGCATCGGTATCTTTCTCGCCCGAAGCATTAGCCAACCTATCAACCGGGTAGTAACAGGACTTAGCGACAGTGCGACCCAGGTCACCTCTGCAGCCGATCAAATTGCCGGGGCCAGTCATTCCTTGTCCGAAGGCGCCACCGAGCAGGCTGCCTCCCAGGAAGAATCTTCCGCTACGCTTCAAGAAATAACATCCATGACCACCCGTGATGCTGAAAATGCCGGACAGGCTGATAATCTCATGAAAGACGCCGGCAAAATTATCAGCTCGGCAAACGCATCCATGAACGAGTTGGTGGAGGCCATGGATGAAATATCCAGGGCCAGCGATGAGACCTCAAAGATCATCAAAACAATTGACGAAATTGCCTTCCAGACCAACCTGTTAGCCCTTAACGCCGCAGTTGAAGCGGCCCGAGCCGGTGAGGCCGGGGCCGGATTTGCCGTGGTGGCAGATGAGGTGCGGAATCTGGCCATGAGGGCCGCAGAGGCCGCCAAAAACACCTCCGTCCTTATTGAGGGAACAACCAAAAAAGTAAAACAGGGCTCTGAAATTGCCTCTCGAACGAGTGGGGCCTTTGTTCAGGTCGCAGAGAGTGCCGATAAAGTACAGGGACTTGTTAGTGAAATTGCAGAGTCTTCCGGAGAACAGGCCCGGGCTGTTGGCCAGATAAATCTGGCCACAAATGAAATCAGCGTCGTTACCCAGAGAAATGCCGCTAATTCCGAAGAAGCGGCTGCCGCTTCAGAGCAACTGAGCGCCCAGGCCTACATGATGGAAGACATGGTTGGCGAACTGGCCTCCATTGTAAGTGGCAATGCAACATCAACCATTGATCGACAAGAATCGCAAACCAGATTCGATGCACCACCTAAAACGCGGACTGCTCAGCAATTGCCGGCCCTGGCAAAAGAAACAAATCAGGAAGAGGAGTTCGAGAATGTTTAACCTGTAAGGTTGACACCACTCATCAGCCAATTGATTCCCATCGCTATTGGCCCATAAAACAGCATCGGTTCAGAAGGTGGCAGAGAGATTCTCTCTGCCACCTTTTTTTATGTTTATTGAAAAATCTGGAGCATGAGCGCCATCCTCCTTCTCTGCCATCCAGCTCTGAACGAGTTGGGGATTCGGGCAAGGGCTGGTTTGGGTGTCTGGAGAAGAAAAATCGAGCTGTTTTTCGCAAGCAGGTACAGGTAGGCAAAGAAACAACGACTTCGAGCGCGTGCTCCTACAGGGAAGTGGCCTTTTTTCGGCTCTGTAGCCGATAGATCACCACCAGGATAACCCCGGCAACATTGGGCAGCCAGACCATAAGGCTATTCCAGGCGATGCCGTCATAGAAATAGTCGCTGAACGGATAGAAGAACTTGGTGGGGAAGTAATGCCTGGTGTGAAAGGGGATATCCAGGAGGATATGAAAGGGCCAGGCCAACATGGCAAAGGCCAGGGCGCGGTTCATCCAGAAGAGCAAAAGGGTTACAATGACAGCAATGAGTAGACTGTGGCTGAGATCATAGAGCATGAAACACCAGGCCGGAATAATCTCTAAAGGCGGCTTGCCCGCCACATAATTACCATTAACAAGGCGGATGATGGCAAAGGCCCCGAAGCTGACCATGTCCGGCATGGCGCCAAAGCCCATGGCCAACCACGGCTTTTGGCGACCGAAAAGACCATAACCCCAGAGGGTATGACTGAAAATATCCATAGCGTTACTGTACCAAGGCCTCCGGCATTGTGATCTTTTCAATCAGCCATTTCTTGTCGCCCCTGTTCAGAGCCAACTCCACCTGATGGGTCTCCTCAACAGCGTTGGCCTGATTCGTCTTCTTTCTTTGGAGGCGAACCATGGTCTGCACCATGGCCTGGCCCTTGGTCGGGATGTCAACAACCATATCCTCAAAGGCCACGCTAAGCAGGGCGTAGCGGCTGCGATGATAGATCAAATAGCGGATAATCAGATCCTGCTCCAGGCGCTCGCCATACCCTCGCTCAGGAATGGTCACCTGGCACCTGACCGTCAGCATATTCTTGATATGTCTCATCTTCAAGGCCATCTGCACCGGCGTCTCCTGGCCATCCTTGCCAAGCTCCACAGCAAGCCCGCCAAGATGGCGCTTGATCACCTCTTTATCGGAAAAATAATAGGCGAGCCAGCCCCCCAGGGCAATGGTCAGTATCAGGGCAACTATAATGATTTTTTTTACCACGCTATCTCCTTATAAAAATACTTTTGTATCAAAAACATAGTTGATGCCAATCTACTTCTTGCAAAAATAATAATGTGCCAACGAGCCGGATTTATTAATGAAAACCATTTGCTCCATAAGGTGGTTAAAAAAACTTTCTGTTGTCCTTATTCCCTGTGATAAAAATTAATAAGGGGGTTTTGCTAAATTTTGGAATTAATAATGCCTGTCGTCAAGGCCATGCACAATACTTATAACATGGAGGTGGGTATGGATTTCAAGAAAATGGTGCCCTGGAACTGGTTTGCCAATGAGGAGGGGGGTGGGGCTAAGACCATCCCGGTCCAGCACAGTGACCAACACCTGCCAGGTACCCAGATGCAGACCTTCCAACAGTTGCAAAGCGAGATGGACCGCCTCTTCAACACCTTTTTTCGCGGCTTTTCTCCACCCCTTGCCGGATTCGGCAGCATTCCTTCTTTACGATTCCCGGGCATGCCAGAAGGACTGCTTAAGCCCACGGTGGATATCTGCGCTGCGGATAAGGAATACCGTATCACTGTTGAGGTGCCGGGGGTGGCTGACAAGGACGTTAAGATCGAGGTGGCCAACAACAACCTGACCATCAGCGGCGAAAAAAAACAGGAAACCGAGGAGAAGGACAAGAACTTCTATAGGGTGGAACGCTCCTACGGCTCCTTCCGGCGTGTTCTCTCCCTGCCGGAGGATGCCGAGCAGGACAAGATCAAGGCCAGCTTCAAGCAGGGCGTGCTCACCCTGACCATTCCCCGCCAGGCCCTGCCTGCGTCCGAGGTCAAGAAGATCAAGATCGAAAGTAAAAATTAGCAGAAGCAGGAGAAAAAAACAGGAGGAAAACCATGGGACGAACACTACTTATTGCATTGATTCTTTGTTTTAGCCAACTTGGCTTGTCTACGGCGCAGGCTGATTGGGAAGACGTCTATCTAAAGCTAGGTGTTGGTCTGGCGAATGTGGAAGCAGAAGATGCAACGATTGTCCATATAATTGGCCCCCACGAGGTCCTGCCCTATGACGAGGTAGAGTTTGATTCTGAAAGTTCTGCCTCCTATCAGCTTGGTATGGGCTACAAGCTCGATAGCTACATCACTCTGGAACTAGCTCTTCAGCATACCTCAGGATTTGACCTGGAAGGGCCTTATCTCAACAATGGTGTTCCCCTTGCTGACAGGAATAACGGGGTGGTTGATTTGGAAACCACGGCCGTGATGGTGAGCGGCCTGCTGGATATGGCCACGATCCTGGACATAGATTGGCAATTAAGGCCTTATATAGGTTTAGGCCTGGGGTACGCAAAAAATAAGCTTGGCAGGTTTACCTTCGATCCTCCAGAATTACAAAATATTGAAGGGAATACTGAAAATAATTTTGCCTGGAAAGCTACGCTAGGTGCTACATATCCAATTACGGAGCATTTTGTCCTGGATGCGGCATACTCCTATGCTGATTATGGGGATGCAGAATCAAGTCGCTCTGCCACTAATTTTAATGGGGATCCAATAACCATAGATTTACCCCTGACGTATGATGTAAACACACAAGAGTTTTTTCTTTCGGTGAGATACCTCTTCTAAGAATGGCCGAACAAGGTGCTCCTCCAGGATTGGCGACCGCGCGCGGTTTTTTCAGGGCTGTCAGCACGCCTCAAGCCAGTGTAAAGCCTTCCTCGGGCAACACAGCCAGCCGTTGAGCGTGGCCGTAAGACCTTCCAAAGTAATCTCAATGTTATCAACAAAAAAGGCGGCAGATGTCTAAAACATCTGCCGCCTTTTTTGTTGATAAGGAAGAAGGAGATCAGGTCTTGATATCGAGCAGATTGCCGATCATCTCATCACCGGCCTGGATCATCTTGACGTTGGCCTTGAAGCTTGTCTTGGTGATCATCATGGAGACGAGTTCCTCGGCCAGATCCACATTGGACATCTCCAGGGAGTTCGGCACCAGTCCACCAAGACCACTGGTGCCGGGCGCGCCGGTGTATGCCGCTCCAGAGGCCGTGGTCTCGCGGAACACCCCGCCCCCTTCGCTGAGTAGGCCATCCTGATTAGTGAAGTTTGCCAGGCCCACCTGGGCCTGTTCCAGCACCTGGCCGTTTGAGTAGCTTGCAGTGATCACACCATTGGTGTCCGAGGCCACTGATTGCAGGAAGCCAGCCCCATAGCCGTCCTGGTCCTGAGAGATGGTGGTGGAGGAGTTGGCATACTGGCTGGAGGCCAAGGACTGGGGTTGGAAGTCCGTGCCCGTGCCACTGTACTCTGCCCCGAAATTAAGGGCGACTTCCTGATTCTGGCTGTCGCCGCTGAAGTTGGCGGCAAAGCTGTAGAAGGTGTCGGTATTTGCCAGATTGATTCGATTATCAGGCAGGGTGGGGTTCACCTGACCATCGGCCGGCACATTATAGGCCTCAATGCTGGAAATCTCGCCGGAGGTGCTGAAGTTGATGGTGCCATACATCAGGGCGCCGGCCCCTTTCTGGCTGGTGTCAACACCGGCCCGCTGGTCGGCCAGGGGGTCCACCGTAACCATAAACTCCCACTGGTTATTGGTGGCCGTTGTGTCGTAATAGACATCAACATTCTGACGGGTTCCCTGGCTGTCATAGATGGCCAGGGACGACTTGTATTCATAGTTTTCCGCAGCAATGGGCTCTGCGCCGGCCCCGGCCCGTCCGTCCCAGGCATCAAAGAGGGAGTCATTGGCCGTGCCATCCTCCGCTGCTGTTCTGGCATCGAGGTTGACGATCTGGGTGAGCTGGCCGGTGGCAACAGGGGCCGTGGTCTGCGGGATCTGGATATCACCGATGCTGCCCTGCCGATCACCTGTCGCTGGATCGAGCTGCCAGCCTTGGACAAGGGAGCCGGTGGGGGTGGTAAGATAGCCCTGCTGATCATACTGGAAGTTGCCGGTGCGGGTGTACTGGTCGGCAACGGTGGTGCCGGGGTCGCGCAGGAGGAAATAGCCCTGACCACTGATCCCGAAATCCGAGGGGCTTTGGGTGCCTTCAAAGGCGCCCTGGGAGCTGGTCCGAGCCACTGAACTTACGGTGACGCCACCCCCCACCTGGTCGGAACCCGAGGCCGTGGAAATGGTTTGGCTGCCAGCGTCCTGGAGGGTGACACGGGTGGCCTGGTAGCCCGGCGTATTGACGTTGGCAACATTA
>JAUVQZ010000136.1 GCA_030597865.1 Pseudomonadota bacterium
CTTCCAGTTCCTTATTGCGCTTTCGCTAACCCCAAGACTTTTGGCTGCTTCTGTATTGGTGTAACCCTGCTTTACTACAAGGTTAACGGCCTCTTTCTTAAACTCTGTTGTAAATCTCTTTTGGGTGTCCACTTTTATTAGACCATTCCACAGGGGTTTTGACCTGGACCGTGCGGCCACAGTTGCCGCATTTCCAGTAAGGATCGCCTTCCGTCTTCATGAAGCTGCCATGGGCTGAATAGCCGCAATGGCCGCAGACGTCCTTGATATCTTCATAATTTTTGCCACACTCTTCGCACTTTCCCTGTTTTGCTTTAGGCATGGGTTGACTCCTTGTGGTTGTTGGTCATTGGTGATGCGCCAAAGGCTATAGAACCCGGCGGATAGCTGCTTGCAAATCCTGAACTTGGAATGGTTTAACAATGGCGGCCAGGAAACCATAATTCTGGTAGTTGGCCATGATGGGATCATTTGAGTAACCACTGGAGACGACGACCTTGGCATCTGGATCGATCTTATGGATCTCCTGCACCGCTTGCTCGCCTCCCATGCCTCCGGGGATGGTCAGATCCATAATAATAAGATCAATGGGCACGCCACCCTCCCGGGCCCCTTGAAAGAGGGAGATAGCCTCCTCACCATCCTTGGCCTGGAGAACTTCATAGCCAAAATGACCAAGCATGCTCTGGCAGACCTTCCTCACCATGCCATCATCATCCATGATTATTATTCTTCTTCCTGGCCTGGTCACCTCTGGCGCCGCCTCTTCCTGGCCGGCAGGGGTAAGTTGCTTGTCCCTTTGGGCAGGAAGGTAGAGGGTGAAGGATGTGCCCACACCCGGCTCCGAGGCGGCCTTCATATGACCTTCGTGCTTGCGGATAATGGAATGGCTCACGGCAAGCCCCAGGCCACTGCCCGTTTGTTTGGTGGTAAAATAGGGATCAAAAATCTTGTCCAGCAGAGAGCTGGCAATACCAACGCCACTATCCTTGATGGTGATCCCAATATAGTCCTGGGGACTTAGGCCAAGGCCCTGGCTCTGGTCGCGGCTGATATTGGAGCAGCTCACCTCGATAACTCCACCCTCGGGCATGGCCTGGTTGGCATTAATGATAATATTCTGGATGACCTGGCTCATCTGGCCTTGGTCGATTTCAACAGGCCACAGCACATCGGCACAGTTGAAATTACATCGGACATTACTGCCCCGCAGAACAAAGCGTGCCGAATCCCGGATGATATCTGTGATGGCAGCCAATTTTTTGATAGGTTCGCCGCCTTTGGCAAAGGTGAGGAGTTGCTGGGTGAGATCCTTGGCCCGCAAAGAGGCCTTTTCGGCATCCTTTAGCAGGGGATGGGTCTTGTCATCGGGCTTGGTATAGAGCAGGGCCAGATTGATATTACCCAGGATAGCTGCCAGGATATTGTTGAAATCATGGGCGATACCACCGGCCAACAGCCCCACTGATTCCAACTTCCGGCCCTTGGCCAACTCTTCTTCTCTCTTGTTTTCCTCGGTGACGTCGCGAAAGACCAGAACCACACCAATGATTTCGCTGTTTGTATCCCTGATAGGCGCACCGCTGTCGGCAATGGTGCATTGCGAACCATCTCTGGCAATAAGGGCGGTGTGGTTGGCCAGGTCAATGATCTTGCTGCTCTTAAGGACCTTGGTCACCGGGTTTTCGCGGCGCTGCCCGGTTTTTTCATCGATTATATGGAATACCTCAGTCAGGGGTTTGCCCGCCGCCTCTTCATGGCCCCAGCCCGTGAGTTTCTCGGCAATTTTATTGATCAAAACAATATTGCCATTAATGTCCGTGGTGATCACCCCATCGCCAATGCTGCGCAGGGTAACGGCCATTCTCTCCTGTTCAGCAGCCAAGGCCTCGGCCGCCGCCTTACGCTGATTGACATTCCGTACCACGGCAATGACATATTTTTGATCACTAAATTCCGCATAGCGTAAGCCCACTTCCACCCAAAAGAGGTCTCCGTTTTTTTTCTTTCCTTGCCATTCAAAGAGTTGGGGCCCCTGGGTCACAGCCATTTCAACCTTGTGGGTGGCATGTTCCTGGTCATAGGGAGGGATCCCGGAACTCACGATGCTAATACCTTGTTCCATGAACTCTTCATAGGAATAGCCATACATCTCCAGGGCGGCCCGGTTGACATCATAGGTGGCGCCGGTGACGGCATCATGGATGAAGATGGCATCGCTGGGGGCATTATATACCTCGCGGTATCTCTCCTCACTGTCACGCAGGGCCTCTTCCGCCTTTGTCCGTTCAGCTATCTCGGCCTGCAGGCCTTTGTTGGCCACAACCAGATCCTGGGTCCTCGTAAAAACCCTGTCCTCAAGAATGTTCTTGGCCTCAACAGTACGCACATACATACGGGTCGCCAGCAGAATGAGGCCTGACAGCAGGAGGATGTAGAAGTAGAGGTAGATGGTGTCATGGCGATGGATCGCCTCTATCCTGCCGATCACCTTGCCGTTATGGACGACATCCGCATGGTGCCTTGCCTTCAGGATTAGACCGATGGACTCCAGGGCCTTATCCATAAGGCTGCATTTAGAGCCAGTCACCTCAAGGAACACCTCGTTGTTGGCGGCAAACACCGTCATGCGTTCATAATTTTGAAGTTTGGCCGCCAGGTCCAGATAGGCACGCGGGGTGTGGGGATCAAGGTTCCACAGGGCGCTTTCAATGACCTGGGCGTTGGTGCGCAAGGCATTTTTGCACGAGTCCAGCTTCTGATTTTCCCAAAAAATAACAAAGATGCAAAAAAGGGCAACAAGTCCCATGAGGATTGCGGCGTTGGTCTTTTTAGGGTTAAATTTACCTGTCATTGTTGCACCGGAGTAATGACCTGTCCTTCATTATCCAGAGGAATCGGCATCTGGTATTTGTCGAAGATTTCTTTGCTGCGGCCCTCCCTGGCAAAGGCCAGTAAACCATGATTAAAGGCGGCAACAAAGGCCTCCATCTGCTCCTCACGGCCCTCGAAATATCTGCGGGATATGGCAAAACTAAGGGGCCGGGCTGGGCCAACACCGGTTGGCCAGGGCACCACTTGGTCAAATTCTGGTTGATGCTTTTGTTTGAGGTAGTTGCCCAAGCTGAGTTCGCAGATAAAGAGGTCTGTCTTGCCCTGGAGCAGTTTGCGGAAATGGATGACCTCAGGTTCCGTGGCAGCCACCATATCAAGCTCAAACTTACCTGCCTCAGCCGCCTCAAAAAAACCGGCGCCATAATGATAATGGGAGGCCCCGATAACCCGGCCCTTCAGGTCGTCATAGCTGGTCCAGGAGAAAGGATCGCCCTTCTTCTTCCAGAGCACCGTATATATGGAGGAGATTGGTTTTGAAAAGAGAATATGCTCCTCGCGGCCATCGCCCTCCGCACAGGCGGTCATGGCTGGATATGTGCCGGCTTTCATCTCTTCAAGGGCCCGGGGAAATGGCATCCCAAGCCACTGAACCTGATAGCCCAGGCGCTGGAGAACCGCCTCAATAATCTCATTGTCCGCCCCTATCCAGGCACCTGATTCATCCTGCATGGAAAAGGGGGGGTAGGTCGTGGTTGGCATGACAAGGGGCTCAGACGTGGGTGGGAAGACCTGCTTGCCAGGGGGCAAGGTTGGAATACGATCCGTGGAAATGTGCTGGGATAGGGTAGATTGTCCCTGGGGACTCTCTTTGTGGACGGGGGCTTCCTCCCCCCAAAAAAAAGGTCTGCTGTAAAGCAAGGCAATGATTAAAGAAATACAGGCAATGGGCAGAAAAAATCTTTTCATGGGCTTCCCTTTTTTCGGTCTTTTTGGGGAATTACCAGCAATGCTCAACGTTCCTTGTCAAACAATATCGTAACTATTCCTTGCACCTTTCCATAGTGCATTAACCAGGGAGACAGTGTCAAGAATTCACGCCCCCAGGATAGATTTTACCATGATAGCGGTGATGGATGAGGTGCTTGGCCGGCTTAAAATAAAATCGGCCATAATGGCCACTGAACGTGACCGGAAAGATCCATGGGGTAAGAAACCCATGGAGAAATGAAAGTCTTCTTGGCGCTAGGCAAACGGGGGGCAATTCTGACAGTGTATTTTCTCAGTGTTTTCTAAGCCCCTTAATAATATCAATGAAGGGGGGTAATAGGCCTTAATGGCCCCATCATGTCCAGTAAAACAGGGGAAAGGCCGGTGCGGAGGTCGGGTATTTCTACAAAATATCCCCTCCCTCTTTGCAAGAGACAGCAAAGGCCTTAGACAAAGGGCAGCGCCACAAAATACCCTCCCAGTCCACCAATAACCACACCGGCACCTTTGCGAAATAAGCTGGTTCTTTGGCCAAACGATGAGCTTGCCATAATTTTTTTAACCGTGGCCGTGGAGCTACCGGCCACGGCAATGGGCAGACAATGGCCAATGCCGAAAAGGGTGATGAGTACTATTCCCGTCATGAATTGTTCTTGCACCGTGACAATGGCCAGGATGGGAGCAATAAAGCCAAAGGTGCAGGATCCTGATAACACCCCGTAGGCCAGGCCGAGAATAAAGGCGCCAAGCGCCCCCTTTACCTGCAGCTTGCCCATCATGGAGCCGGGGAGGGCGCATCTGGCGACTCCCAGCATGTCAGCGGCCACCCAGAGCAGGATAGCGCCCATGACAATGCTCCAATAGGGCCCAACCTCACCCAGTATCCGTCCTAATGCCGCGCAGATAACGCCCACCATGGCAATGGTGATAAAAAGGCCGAGGCTGAAGAGCCCGGCATACTTGGCAGCCTGCTTGCCCTCTACTATGGCATTCTGGCCAGCCACATAGGCCACCACCAGAGGAATAGAGGCCAGGTGACAAGGGCTGAGGAGAACAGAGACCATCCCCCAGAGGAAGCAACCGAAAGCCGCAATCCAACTGCCACTGGTCATCCATTGATTTATGGAGAGAAGCAGAACGTCCATCTAATTCTGTCCTCCTGGCGAAGCAACACCCAACTTGGTAAATTGAGCAACAATTGCTTCCTCGCTCAGAAATCCCATATGCCGGTGAACCTCCTTGCCCTCTTTATCAAAGAAAATCTGGGTGGGGATGGCGCTAATCCCAAATTTACGCCCCTGGCCCTTTTCCTTCCAGACATCGATAAAGATAATGGCGGCCTTACCCTCATACTCCTTGGTGAGTTTTTCTAAAATGGGCGCCATCATTTTACAGGGGATACATGAGGTGGCCCCCAAATCAACCATGGTAACCATGCCTGACACAGGGACTTGTGCCGGTGTATCTGCCCTGGTTGGAACGGTAAAAAAGAGCAGGCAGCAAACAGCGAAAATGAGCGGTGTTATTTTCATGATTAACCTTCCTTTGTATTTGTTTGTTCAGGCCAGCATTTGCCGCCTTGTTGATTTTTGATACTACATATGCCGTTCTGTTCGATTTGGAGAGTGACATGGTGGATCTGAAAATCGTGGCGCAGCCGTTTTATAGTTTCATGTAAAAAATCATCATTGCCGCCTTCCGGCATGACAAGGTGGGCGGTGAGCATGTTTTCCGTGGTGCTGCCGGCCCAGATATGGAGATCGTGGACAGAGCACACCCCGGGCAATCGCCCAAGGAGGGCGAGCACCTCTTCTGAATCAATATGGGTCGGCACTCCGGCCATGGTGAGGTGGAACGAATCCTTTAACAGGCCCCAACCGGCGATAATGACTATGATGGCAATGGCTATGGACACCAGGGGATCAAGCCATTGCCAGCCGGTGGCGGCGATGGCGAACCCCGCCGCCACCACCCCGGCCGAGACAACGGCATCGGCCGCCATGTGCAGAAAGGCGCCCTTGATATTGAGGTCATGCTTTCGGCCAGAGATAAAGAGCAGCGCTGTGGCAGTATTGATCACCACGCCAATGGCCGCCACCACGATAACGGTCATGCCGCTTGTCGGGGCCGGCACCCTGAACCGTGCTACGGCCTCCCAGAGAATAACGCCCATGGCAACGTAGAGGAGCATGGCGCTGAACAAGGAGGCCACGATGGTGGCCTTTTTAAAGCCGAAGGTATGCCTGGCCGTGGCGCCACGATTGGCCATGGCCATTGCACCCCAGGCAAGGAGCAGGGTCATGACATCGCTGAAATTATGACCGGCATCGGCCACCAGGGCCAGTGAATTGCCCATAATGCCATAGGCGACCTCAACCAGGACAAAGGCCAGGTTAAGGGTTATGCCAATGGCAAAGGCCCGATTGAAATTAGTGGGGGTATGTCCATGCTCATGCGCCATCTATGCCCTCCATCAGTTGTCGGCTGGGATTTTGCCGGGCTTAGAGAATTGTAGCGCAAATTTGAGAAATTGAGGTCAGATTTTCATGGGTTTGAGGAGAAAATTGCTTGGGTGGGTAACGATGTGGTTGCAGTCAGCTAATCCAGTCCAGAACCTCTTTCTTGGTCGGAACCTTACCCACGCATTTGGTCTGACCGTCGATGATTATGGCAGGGGTGGAAAACACCCCAAGCCTGGCGATTTCGTTAAAATCAGTCACCTTCTCCACATTGGCGGTGATCCCGGCCTCTGCCACCGCTTCCTTGACGACCCGTTCCGCCCCATGACATTTTGCGCAGCCAGGGCCGCAAACCTTGATATCCATTGTGAAGACCTCCTGATGATCTGGTTTAAAAAAAAGAGCCATAGATGAGACCGCTGGTGGTTGCCATGACAACAACCAGGGCGACAAATACGATGGTTTTCTTGGTCCCCATAATACTACGAATGACCAGCATATTGGGTAGACTTAAGGCCGGTCCGGCAAGGAGAAGGGCCAGGGCTGGCCCCTTACCCATGCCGTTACCGATCAAACCCTGCAGGATGGGGACCTCGGTCAGGGTGGCAAAATACATAAAGGCCCCGGCCAAGGAGGCAGCAAAATTGGCCGCCAACGAGTTGCCGCCCACGGCCCGGCTTACCCATTCCGAGGGGATCAGGCCTTCTGAACCGGGCCGTCCCAGGAGCAGCCCGGCAATGAGGACACCAAACAGCAGCAGGGGCAGGATTTGCCTGGCAAAGCCCCAGGTCTCGCTAAACCATTGGCCATTCTCATCCTCCCTGCCACTGATCAATACAGAGAGGCTGAGCACCCCGGCCACAAAGGCGAGGGTTGGGCGGCCTTGGAAAATCAGGGCCATAATCAGCGGTGGCATAGCAGCCAGGATCACCTGCCAGCGCGGCAGGCTGAACCAGAGCATGAGGGTGATGGCCATACCCACGGAAAATAGGGAGGTGATCAACCATTTATGGGCATGGATTTGATACCAGAGCCCTGTGGTCTCCTGGGCTTTACCCCAGTTGGCAAAGACCAGAATGCCGATCATCATGGCAAAATAGACAAGGTTCTGCCACAGGGGGCGGCTGACTTGCGGTTCCGGCATGGCAGCCTGGGCCTCTGCCTTGTCCAGCTCCTCCTTCCTGAAGAGAAAATGCATGACAAGGCCGATGATAACACTAAAGACAATGGCGCCCACTGCCCTGGCAATGCCAAGTTCAGGGCCGAGGATACGGGCGGTAAGGATAATTGCCAGAATATTTATGGCCGGGCCGGCGTACAGAAAGGCCGTGGCCGGGCCAAGACCGGCACCCATGCGGTAGATGCCGGCAAAGAGCGGCAGGATGGTACAGGAGCAGACGGCCAGGATGGTGCCTGACGTCGAGGCAACACCATAGGCCACCACCTTATTGGCCTTGGCGCCCAGGTATTTCAACACCGAGGCCTGGCTGATAAAAACAGCAATGGCGCCGGCGATAAAGAATGCCGGAATCAGACAGAGGAGGACATGCTCCCGGGCATACCATTTGGCAAGGTGGAGGGCCTCCGTAATGGCATTGTCAA
>JAUVQZ010000030.1 GCA_030597865.1 Pseudomonadota bacterium
CGACTTATGTCGAAAAGGCCGTATTGTATTAGTTACCTCTCAATCTACTCTGGCTACAGAAATTCTCCAGGGAGAGTTCAGCAGGGGTGCATCTCCTCGGCGATTCCTGGCCGTGGGGATGCGCCATCTCAAAATTGCATGGTGACCATGGCCTCAATGGCCAGATCCTGTCTCCAGACTGTTTCCTCCTCAGCAAGGGGCATGGAAAAGGCAGCACCCACACCCAACCAATCACTGATCTGGAAACGCGCTCCCAGGGCCAGGGAAAAAAGATCGTGGTCACCCATGTTTTTTTTTGCCGGGGGAGCATAGTCTCCCCCGGGGACTGTATAGCTGCTAAGCTGGGGAGTTTCAGTGGTTGAAAATGATTGCCGTTCCTGGGAGGGCGCATTTTTATAGAGGGAAATGTGGGGAGAAATTCTGTTGAACAGGGCAGAATCACCGGCCATGACTATCTGGCTGGTTAAGCAGATGGTAGCGATAATACCCAAGCAGTAAAGGCATCTATCCCTAGCTGATGAAGCCGTCATGGTTAACCCCCCTTGGCACATTTCTTTGAGGTGGATACATCCCTTACGTACAGGTATTGTGCGCCAAAACAGGGGAGCAGACAAGCTTATTTTGTTGGATGTTGAGACAAAAACGGCCAACAATTTGAGATTACAATAAAAAAAAATTACTTTTCAAGATGGACGTCCAGCTGGGGAAAGGGGATTTGAATTCCCTCTTCGTTAAACTTTTTGTGAATCTCTTTTAAGAAGAGGTGGGTTTGGACACCGCGATCCCGAGGGTCTTTGACCCAAACAAGCAGTTCAAAATTTACCGAGGAGTCTGCCAGGGTACGGACTCGAACCCTGGGAAAGGGCTGGGGAACAATTTTGTCATTATTGGCGGCAATATCGAGCAGCAGGCCTTCGACAAGGTCAAGGTCGGTGCCATAGGCGACACCAACGGGGATCTTGATCCGGTATTGAGGGTAGGGGGCGCTCTCATTGATGATCTTTGAGGTGGCCATGATCGAGTTGGGGATGTTCACCAGGACATCATCCCTGGTGATGATCCTGGTGGACCTGATGCCAATCTCAACCACCTCACCCCGTTCATTATTGTCTATAATCACATAGTCTCCAACACGGTAAACCTTGTCGAGGAAAAGACTTATGCCGCCGAAGAAGTTGGCCAGGGTGTCCTTGGCGGCAAGGGCAATGGCAATACCTGCCACACCGGCAGAGGCAAAAACCGGCGTGAGATTAATTTCCCAGATATAAAACCAGCTAGCCACTGCGGAGAAGATCAGCATAAGAAAAAGACCCTTATGGATCAGACTCAAAAGATCAGGGCCTAATTTTTCCCTCCAGGAAGTAAGGGTGGTGGCGAGAAAATTGATAATTTTTATAATGGCCGCCAGCCAGGCCAGAATGATAAAACTATTGCCAATTTTGACAATTGCGGCGGTGAAGCCAGGATTGATATTGGCAATCGTGAAAATATGCATGATGCCGATCAGTATAACCGTCTGGTATACAGGCCTGTGCAGGACATCAATAATCTGGTCGTCAAGGGTGGTTTTGGTGTGGGCACAGAGCCTTCTGATGATCCTGTTAACCACAAGCTCTATTAATATTGTGGCAAGGATATAGAGGGCAACAGCCACCAGCACCTGGGCCCAGACATGTTCCCTGACCAGGAAAAAATAATTAAAGATGTTACTTGCGTTCATGATTTTCTACTCGTAGTTTGTTATCAGTAGGGTGGATCTTTCATTCTCTGCCACCCACATCCTGGCTGCCAACTTTTAATATTACCTAAAATCTGTAAAGATTTCTCTGCTAACAAAAAAGTGACGATTTATGTCTGGAAATATAACCAACCAAATAATCCCCCTGATTGAATGGCTAGCCGCTCCCCTCATGTACGGCCTCTTGCTGTTTCTCTTTTTCTTTCTCTTTGTCCGACCCTTTTTTGCCTTCATCTTTGATCCGGATCGTCTTGCCGTGAAAAAGATCGTTGATGAGAAGAGGATGAGGGCTGATGCGGGAATTGAGCTTAATGAGATTCTCGATTTTGAGGATCTCACCATTGATCCTGCTGAGGATATCCCCGACTTCATGACCGATGATAAAAAAATAGCCAAACTCGCCTCGTCAGATCCTGACAAGGGCGGTAATCTTGTCAAGCAATGGTTACATTCTGATAAATAGATAGCTTTCCAGCAAGGCT
Organism: Pseudomonadota bacterium; assembly: GCA_030597865.1. Classification (GTDB taxonomy): domain Bacteria; phylum Desulfobacterota; class Desulfobulbia; order Desulfobulbales; family SURF-16; genus BM506. The sequence continues at coordinate 2,221 of JAUVQZ010000030.1, forward strand.
CTTCGGTGAGCAATTTCTCAAAAAGATGGCTATTTCATTGACTTAACAGGATGTTTGTCGCTATATTGCTAAGTTTCTCATATCTCCAGGGCCCTGTCGGACTTAGGGAGTTGAGGAGTCTGCGCTCACCTGCAGCAGATTTTGTCTACGTCCGACAGGGCCCTAAGAATTACCTTTTTTGGCAGTGATGAACAGTATAAAGAAAACAGAAATGATCGGCAACGAGGGAATGGTTCTTCTTGATACCATCCGGCGCCTTAATAGGCGCAATGCCAAGGATCGCCTTCTGAAAATTATCGAAAAAACCCATCCTGCTGATATTGCATGGGTTTTTCGGCACCTCACCCCCCATGAAAGAAGACACGTCTTCAGCGTCATTGCCCAAACTGCCCAGGTTGGTGAGATCATAAGTGAGCTTGACCGCACCATTATGCTGGAGCTTGTCGTTGACCTTACCCCCCTTTATTTGGCCGGGGTGGTCGAGGGCATGTCCCCTGATGACGCTGCCGACTTCCTTGAATACCTTCCTGATGATTTTGCCAGCCAAATCCGTAAACTCATGGGCCGGGAAGATCGGGAAGAGGTTGAAGGGCTGCTGCAGTATGGTCCTGAAACTGCTGGTGGCCGCATGTCACCGGATTTCCTCGTCCTTGACGACGAGCTCAGTGTGGATGAGGCCATCAAGTGGGTACAGGAAAATAGTGAGGAGCTGGAGATGGCCTTCTATCTCTACATTACCCATGGTGATGATGGTCAGCTTGCCGGGGTTCTGTCGCTACGGGAGCTTCTTACCCATAAGCCTTACCGTCAGCTCAAGAATATCATGAACACCAATGTGATCGCCGTTTCAACAGAAACGGATCAGGAAGAGGCCGCCCACATTGTGTCCCAGTATAATATCCTGGCCATACCTGTTGTTGATTCAGCCTATAAGCTCGTTGGTATCATTACGGTTGACGACATCATTGATGTTATTCGGGAGGAGGTTACCGAGGATTTTCTGCAATTGGCAGGTGCTGGTAAGGACCGTGAAATTCTCCTGAAATCCACCCTGGATAATGCCGTTACCAGGGCGCCATGGCTCTTTGCCAGCTGGGTTGGCGGTGTCATGGCTGTACTTATCATTAATATCTTTGAAAATGAGCTGCAGCAGGTCCTCGCCCTGGCCGGATTCATTCCAATTGTCATGGGCATGGGTGGTAATATCGGCACCCAATCAAGTACCATTGTCGTCCGTGGAATGGCCACGGGACGCATTAACCTCAATGAACTTTCCAAGGTTGTTTTCAAGGAGATGCGGGTGGGCCTCCTATTGGGAACCCTCTATGGCGTTCTGCTCGGTGGGGTGGCTTTTTTTGGCTTTGCTGATAGTGGCAAGCTCGGTCTTGTGGTTGGCCTCTCTGTTCTTTTTGCCATGACCCTGGCTGCTACAGTGGGCACCTTTGTTCCCCTGGTTCTAAAGCGTCTTGATATTGATGCAGCAGTGGCCACCGGCCCGTTCGTGACCACGGCTATTGATATCATTGGCGTTTCAGCCTATTTCCTCATTGCCAAATTTTTCTTGAACCTTTAGGGGGCAGTTGAAAAACGTAGCGAACCATGTAAGCTGTAAGGTGCCATGGGCTAAATGGCCTTGAAAGTCTCGCAAGGGTATCTGAGATTCTGAGCACCCTTAACTGAAACTATTTTTCCTCGCCCCCCCTGTGTGGAGAAGTCGGCGTAGAGTTTTCCATCCTGCTGGTGGTTTGATTTCCTGGCAGGAAGGCCTCTGCCCCCCCAGATATTTGTCAACGGGTACAACATAATATGTCTTTACGCTCCACCCCTTCATTTAAGCACCTCTTGTGGCTTATGGTTGTGCTGGCAGTGGCCTGGGTTTTCCTTGAAAAACCTTTTCGGCTGCCCGTTAACGACAATGCCATGCCCCGGGCTGTTACCGCCCGCGGCGATCTTGCCGGGGTGGAGATCAATGCCATAGAGCTTTTTCAGGCAACGTCACCCTCGGTGGTCTATATCACCTCCATTGAGTTGCGACGTAACTTCTTCACCCTCAACATCTATGAGATCCCCAAGGGTACAGGTTCTGGTTTTATCTGGGACAAGGAAGGCAGGATTGTTACGAACTTCCATGTTATTGAAGATGCCTCACGGGTCCATGTCACCCTGGCCGATAACACGACCTGGAAGGCCGTTCTGGTGGGAGCATCCCCGGACAAGGACCTGGCAGTACTGCAGATTTCTGCCCCGGCGCCCAAGCTCAGACCAATTCCCCTTGGTGAATCGGGTAATCTTCTGGTGGGCCAGAAGGTCTTTGCCATTGGCAACCCCTTTGGCCTCGATCACACCCTGACCTCCGGCATCGTCAGCGCCCTGGGTCGGGAAATCACCGCAGTTGACGGTAATGCCATCACTGACATGATTCAAACAGATGCGGCAATTAATCCGGGCAATTCAGGGGGGCCCCTCCTTGACAGTGCCGGTCGTCTCATTGGCGTTAACACGGCAATTTATAGTCCGGTTGGGGTGAGCGCCGGTATTGGTTTCGCTGTACCTGTTGACATGGTCAACATGGTTGTTCCTGATCTGATTAAATATGGCAAGCTCCTTAAACCAGGCCTTGGTGTCACCATTGCCAATGACCAGTTGGCCCAGCGCCTGGGTATTGAAGGGGTCTTGCTCATTAAAATTCAGCCAGGCTCGGCAGCAGAAAATGCCGGGCTGCTGGGCACCAAACAGCTAGGCGGCCAGCTTATCCTGGGGGATATCATCATCGGCATCAACGGCGCCAAGATTCAGTCATCGCTGGACCTGGCAAGGGTCATGCAGAAGCACCATATCGGAGATCAGGTCACCCTGAAGATCATCAGAAACAATGAAAAGTTTCAGGTGGATCTCATTCTGGAGCCCCTGGGTTAGCTATGAACTGGTGGAAAAAAGCCATAAAGAGCTTAATGGCCTATGACGACAAGGGAGGGTTCGATCTTTTCCGGGCCTTTCCCGGGATTCGCAGGTTTCTCGCCGTTCGCCATCATTACGCCCAGCTCCGTACCCTGGGCGATGTTCTTTTCGTGCTGGTGGTTATTTCCGGTTTCTGGGGCCCCCAGGAGGCAAACCGTAACTTTGCCGTCTTTCTGACCTGGGGCCTGCTCTGGCCATCCATTGTCCTTTCATGGTTCTTTGTGGGCAGGATGTGGTGTGGCATCTGCCCCTTCCCGGGCCTGGGCGTTTTTCTCCAGAAAAAAGGGCTGAGTTTTAATCTGCCCGTGCCCAAATTTCTGCAAAAATATGGCGTCTATATCTCTGTCTTTCTTCTGGCCCTTATTATCTGGGTGGAGATTGTCGCTGGATTGGATAAGTGGCCGGCTGGCACATCCTATCTGATCCTGGCAATCGTTGTTGGCTCCGCACTTCTGGCCATTCTTTTCCCTGGCCAGGCATGGTGTCGGCACCTCTGTCCCCTGGGGCGGATTTCCGGTGCTGCCGCCACCCTGTCCATTACCGAGTTCAGGGCAGATCATAAAAAATGTAAAGGGTGTAAGACCTTTGCCTGTAAGAGGGGAACTGATGATAAAACCGGTTGCCCTGTCTACCTGGGGGCGGTTTCCGTCAATCATAACCTGCACTGCCTGGTTTGCGGCCATTGCCTGCCCCTCTGCGACCGCGATTCTCCCCAGCTCTTGCTGAGAAATCCCTATATTGAGCTCATTAAAAACCAGGGCAGGTATATTACCTGTACCTATATTGTCCCTTTTCTCATGGGGTCGCAACTTGCCCGTTTCCTGCGGGAAAAGCCTTCCTATCATCACTGGCAGGAGATGTCTAATCTGCCAGATTCCCTGATCTTCAGCCTGCTGCTGGTTGTCTGTTCCTTGGGGGTTCTCTGGGTGATCAAGATGGGGGCAAGCCTTTTCGGGGTGGCCAAGGATCCCATCTGTGGCCATCTGTCGCCCATGGTGCCTATTTTGATACCCATGGCCTTTACCGGGGAGCTCGTCTATCGAATGAGCTTTTTCGCCAATGGCATTGGTGATTTTATGCCCACCATAGGTAGACAGTTTGGCTTGGGATTCTTGGAGAAATGGATCTTTTCAGTGCCGGTTTTCCCGGTCCATATCCTCTCCGCCTTTTTTATGCTTAATGGCGCCATTGCCGGCGGTTATATTCTTTGGCGCTTTGCCATTGTCGAGTTCGAGGATTACATCACCATAAAGAGCTTTATCGGGGTGAATCTGCTCATCAGCATTCTGCTTATTATCTATCTCTGGTTCATCTTCTAACAGATAAGAAGTTGAGAAATAAGTAGTCGGACTTGAGCTTCTCGAATAACGACAAGGGTAATCCGTCCATAATTAATGGACGTTAAAAGTAGAAAGCTATGCTGCTAAGTCCATCTTTAGTCAGGGGGTTATTCCTCTCAGTGACATATTGGATCGCCCGTTGTTGGAAGTCCACCGCTAACAAGTAGCATAACCAACACCTCTTCAAGCAAATCAAACAGGTACTACGCGAGCTAGCCATAACAAACTGTCCAACTATATCACTCGACATAGCATATCTCTTGCAGGGCGCCCTCTTCTCAAATTCTCAAATTCTTATTTCTTATTCCTCAACTTCTTGTCTGCCATCTGCATCTTGTCGGACATGAATTTCTGCGACTTATCCCTAGCCATTTCCCGCATGGTTTTATCACTGTCAGACTCATCCATGATCTCCATACCCATGATTTCTTCAATAATATCCTCCAGGGAGATGACGCCGGTAAAACCGCCATACTCATCAACCACACAAAAGAGATGGTGGCGCCTCTCGAAAAAATCGAGCAAGACCGTATTGAGTCGGGCTGTCTCCGGGACAAAATGCACGGGCCTGGTGATGAGTTTGAGTTGCCGGTGTTCGCGTCCCTCCACGGCGTGGAGCAGAACATCCTTTCTCAAGACAACACCGATGATATCGTCGGGATTTTCAGAATAGACCGGGACACGGCTATGGAGGTTCCAGTTGTCCCGTAGCTGCCGGGCGTTTTTGATGGACAGATTTTTGTCCAGGGTAAACGTCACCGTTCGTGGGGTCATGACCTGGCGCACCGTCTTCTTGCGAAGTTCAATGATGTTTCTGATAACATCCTCCTGGTCACTGTCTATCTCTCCGGATTTACGACTTAACCCTGTGATGGCCAAAATCTCGTCTGTGGAGACGCGCTCGCTGTCCTTGGCTCCGGGGATAAGGAGGGTGAAGGCGTGGCATATGAAGGTGACAGGTTTTAAGAGTGTCACCATCATGGAGAGGGGGCGGGCAATAAGTGTTGAGAGGGGTTTTGCGTAGGTAACGCCTGCTGTTTTCGGCAGGATCTCAGAGAAAATAAGGATGATGAAGGTGAAGATAACCGAGAAAAGGGTGATGTTTTCTTCACCAAAAACCACCACGGCAGCAGCACCGGCAATGGCCGCCCCCATGGTGTGGGCAACCGTGTTTAGGGTGAGAATGGTGGTGATTGGCTGGTTGATGTCTTTTTTGAGCTCCTTAAGGATTTTGCCGGAACGGCGCCCTTTTTTGTCCAAAATCTCAATGTGACTCATGGGCACAGAGTAGAGCACCGCCTCAATGATGGAACAGATCGCTGAAATAAAAACTGCCAGGGAAACGGCAAAGATAAGCTGGGTAACCACTATAATCTCCGGATGTATTGATTGAAAAATAGCCTGGCACGGGTAAAGGGGCCTTGGGCAAAGTTCACCTAGTTTACAGTATCTCTAATCTATGTTTAATAAAATAAGACAATTAAAGGCTATTATCAGTAACAAGCTGATTTAAGAAGATTAATATTTATCCTTCCGCAGTGTAGCCACCTCTTTTTTATCGGCTAGCCGGAATAAACGATCTGAACGGAGAATTATGATTACCGTATCCAATAAAAAAATCGGCGATTTTGCTGGTGATATCCTCACCATCATGGTCTCTCCCCAGGCCGACGGAACTCTATCAATACCAGATCCAGCCGTACAGGCCTGCCTTGCCAAGGCGCAAGATGCTGGTGATTTCACCGGCAAGGCCGATGAGACATTGGTGGTCTATCCTGAAAAGGGCTTGGCCTGTAAACGCCTGGTCTTTGTGGGGCTCGGCGATAAGGAAAAGGGGCGGGAAGAGATACGGAAGGCCGGTGGGATTATTGGTAAAAAATCCATGGAGCTTAAGGCAACGTCCCTGGCCGTGACCTGGTACGATGTCGATCTTGCCATGAAGGAGATCGGTGAATGCCTCACCGAGGGGATTCTTCTCGGTCAGTATAGCTTTACGAAGTATAAAACCAGTCAGGATGATGACAGGGCTGTTTTTTTGAAGAAGATAGCCCTGTTCCCCCAGGTTTCCAGCGCCGAATGCCGTAAGGGAGTGGTTCTGGCCGAGGTCGCCGCCCAGGCTGGTAAGACTGCCCGGGACATGGCTAACGAGCCTGGTAATAAATGGACCGCTGACGACTTTGCCGTTTTTGGCAGAGGTTTAAGCAGGAAATTTCCCATAAAATGTACCGTGCTGTCCCAGCGGGAGTTGAGCCGCCTTAAGATGGGGGGCTTGCTTGCCGTTAATCAGGGCTCCGAGAATGGGCCCAAAATGGTGGTCCTTGAGTATTGCTGTGCCCGGAAAGGGGCTGATACCCTGCTCTTGGTGGGCAAGGGGCTTACCTTTGATTCTGGCGGCATCTCCTTAAAACCTGGCGCCGGCATGGAGGATATGAAGTATGACATGTGCGGCGGTGCCGCGGTTATGGCTGCCATGGCCGCCGTTGGCGAGGAGAAACCAGCGGGGATAAATGTCGTTGCCATTGTCCCGGCCACGGACAATATGCCGGGATCTGCGGCGGTTAAACCGGGGGATATTATCACCTCATACAGTGGTAAAACCATTGAGGTAATTAATACCGATGCCGAGGGCCGCCTTATTCTGATGGATGCCCTGGCATATGGGGTCAAAGAGTTTAAGCCAACGGCCATAGTTGATCTGGCCACCTTGACCGGCGCGGTTTTAGTCGGCCTGGGGCATCATTATACCGGTTTGCTCTCCAATGATGACGCCTTAACCGGCAAAATCGTTGCTGCTGGCGAACGTAGCGGAGAGCCGGTCTGGCGCCTTCCCCTGGGGGCGGAGTATACCAAGCAGCTAAAGTCCGAGGTTGCTGATCTGAAAAATATCGGCGGCAAGACCGCGGGAACCATTACCGCTGCCGCCTTCCTGCAGGAATTTGTCGGTGACACCCCCTGGGTACATCTTGATATTGCCGGAACCGCCTGGGGGTTCACTGAAAAATCCTATATCCCTAAAGGCCCATCCGGTATCGGCGCCCGGACCCTTATTGATCTCATCCGTAACTGGTCGTAGTCCGTACCATCTTCATTTGGGGCAGGGCAGGGGGGAGTGCCGCCCTTGCCTTAGAGGGCCCGCATAAACTCAGGTCTTAGCGCCCGTCCTCCAGCCAGGGCCGTGTCTATTTCTGTGACGATTCGTCCCTTGTCCCTTGGCAGGCGGCAATTTATAGAAAGATAGTTAGAGGCATGATTTGCCTGGAACTGGCAGGGCCGCTTCACGTCAAGACAGGAAACAAGCTCCCGGAGCTCAGTAAGGATTGTCTTACTGTCAGGCAGTGTAAATTCCCCGGATCTCACCTGTTTGCCCAGGGGGGTGTTATCCATAACCATAAGGGTGAGGGCGGCAATCTGGTTCGGTGCCATGGCTGCCAGAACATGGGCTGTTGCCCTGGCATGTTGCAGGGAATCTGCAACACCGGCAATGCCGAGAAGAACTGTAACCGAGAGAAAGATGTCGACCTGGCGAATATGCTGGGCAGCCTTAATCATTTTTTCAGCATCTGCCCCTTTTCTGATGCGCTGCAACACGTCATTGGCACCGCTTTCAAGGCCCATATAAATGCGATTAAGGCCGAGTTTTTTGAGTTCCCGTAATTGCTCCTCTGACTTGGAAAGAATAGCCTTGGCATGTGCATAGAGGGAGATTTTGTTGACCCATGGCAACTTCTTTCTGATCTCCTTAAAGAGCTTAACAAAACGGCGTTGGGAGAGAATGAGGACGTCACCGTCTGCCAGGAATACCCTTTTCTGACGACGGCAATGGCGGGAGGCGAAATCAATATCCCCATCAATAATGGCCTCATCTTTTATTTTAAACCTTACATCCTTGTAAGCTCCACAAAAAGTGCATATGTTGTGTGAGCAGCCCACCGTGACCTGGAGGATGATTGAATGGGCCTCGCTTGGCGGTCGAATGACATTTCCTTCGTAGTGCATGGCTGAATGACCCTTGACTTTTGGGGGGTATGAAATAAAGCTAGGTAGGCCTGATAGGGCCGGAGGTGTAATGGGATTGACAAAATAAAGGGAAAAGTGCTAAATTACTATGGAATTTTGTGTTAAAAAAAAGTTTTGCACATTGTAAGGACTAAAAAGTTTTCAGCAACCTCCTTAAAAAGAAAGTAAAAAAACGAAATTCAGGGACACCATGAAAAGTAAACTCCATATTGTCGTAACTGGCGAAAGGGAAAGTACGCGATCGTTTGCCATGTGTAAATCTTCATTGTTCGCATGGGTTCTTTCCTCTGTGGCACTTGTTGTTCTGCTGGCTGTTTTTTCCTTTCTCGGCCTGAAACATACCTATCAGAATGTGCACATCAGGGCATCCCTTGAAGAAACTCGCCAGGAACTTCAAACCGCCCAGGCCTGGAATCAGGGCATTGAGATTCTTCTTGCCAAGGAAATGGCCATAAAGGAGGCTGAGTTCCAGGCCATTCTTGATGGTCTCGATGTTGAGAATGCAGAGAGGGAGAGGCTGTTGGAGAATGTTGTCACCGAGCTGAAGAGTAGAAGTGAAATAGTAGAATCTATTTTGAAAACTGTTGGTATTAAGACCTCGATTAAGGAAAACGCAAAGCATAGTGGTGGCCCCTTCACCCCTCTTTCTGAGAATTCCTACGGGGATCTTATCTTTAAATTGGATCACTCCCTGGATATCATCAAGTCAGTTCCCCTTGGCCCCCCCGTTTTGGGGTCTATCACCTCACTGTATGGCCGGCGCATAGATCCGTTTAACAAAGAGGTGGCTTTTCATAGCGGCATTGACATCAGTAAAAGATCCGGCACCGAGATTATGACAACTGCTGACGGTAAGGTTTCTGATATGGGCTATACGGCCGAAAATCAGGGTAATTATGTGGTAATTGATCACGGTAAGGGTTTTAAAACCCGTTATTTTCATTTGCAAAAAAACCTTGTTGAAAAGGGTGACCAGGTGAAACGTGGCCAGGTGATCGGTCTGGTTGGTAATACAGGACGTAGTACAGGTCCCCACCTCCACTATGAAATTCATTATAATAAAAAAACCGTAAATCCCCTTAGGTTTGTCAGGGTTGCCCGTAACGTGCCCTCTGTCAAAAGGTAACCTTGTTTTTTTGTTGTTTTTCAAATGTCTCATTGTCAATCACCAGGAGCTTACATGGGTTTTTTTAAAAAAAAGGATGCCAACTCAGGGGTGGACTTTGATACCGATAATGTCGCCATAAGCAGTATCATTGGTACGGGTATGAGTTTTAATGGTGATGTCAGTTTCAGCGGAAAACTTCGTCTCGATGGTGCCATTGAAGGAAATGTCAAAGGGGACCATCTTATCCTGGGTGAAACAGGCAGCATTGCCGGTGATGTCGACATTGAGACCTTTACCTGCCAGGGTAAGGTGCAGGGTAATATCAAGGCCCGCAATCTTAATGTCATTAAGGGCTGTAGGATTGACGGCAATGTGGAGGCTGTCAACATGTTTGTGGAAGGGGGTGCTTCCCTCAACGGCGAGGTGAAGGTTGAAACCAGCGACCTGCGCTTGGTTAAGGGCAAAGCGGCCGAAGAAAAGATAGAAGAGGAGACTGTCCAGTCAGCTCCTTAAGGTGTGCTGCCGTCTTTGGTGGCAGCAATGTTAAGTAGTATCTTTCACCAATAAAAAAACGCCTCAAGCTCTGAAGCTTGAGGCGTTTTTTTGTTGGGCTTGCGCTACTGCAAAAAGAGTTTAGCTGTTTGCCTTTTCAAATCTCTTCATAAAGTCCACAAGATCCAGGACACCCTGTCTGGGGAAGGCGTTGTAGATTGAGGCCCGGCAACCGCCTATGGACCGATGGCCCTTAAGTCCGTCCAGACCCTCTTTGCCGGCCAGGGCAATGAACTCAGCCTCAAGTTCCGGGGTGGGCAGGTTAAAGGTGATATTCATCAGAGACCTAGAATCAGGCTGGGCATGACCTCGGTAAAAGTCGGTGGAATCTATCATCCCATACAAAAGGGCGGCCTTCTCCTTGTTTTTCTCCTCCATTGCCTCAACACCGCCACCGGCCTTGAGCCATTTGCAGACCAGGCCCACCACATAGATGGAAAAGCAGGGTGGGGTGTTAAACATGGAGCCCTTGTCGGCATGGGTCTTATAGCGAAGCATGGTTGAAAGGGTGTCAGGGGCACGATCAAGGAGATCATCCCGGATGATAACGGTGGTGACCCCGGCCGGCCCCATATTCTTCTGAGAACCGGCAAAGATCAGGCCAAAGGGTGTTATATCAATTTTGCGGCTTAGGATGTCAGATGACATGTCACAGACAAGCATCTTTTCGCTTTTGGGGAATTCAGCGAATTGGGTGCCGTAGATGGTGTTATTGGAGACAAGGTAGAGATACTCGGCAGCAGGGTCAACGCTATAGTCGCCGTTCTTCGGAACATGATTAAAGGAACTCTCTTCAGAGGAATAGGCGACATGGGCCTCGGCAATAAGATTGGCCTCCTTAATGGCCTTCTTGGCCCAGGTTCCCGTGTTAAGGTAGGTTGCCTTCTGGCCAGGGCCCAGGAGGTTCATGGGAATCATGGCAAACTGGGTGGAGGCCCCTCCCTGGAGAAAGAGGACCTTGTAGTTGTCCGGAATGGCCATGAGTTCGCGCAGCAGCCCTTCGGTCTCGTCAGCCACAGCCATGAATTCCTTTGAGCGATGGGAGAGTTCAATGAGGCCAATGCCCTTATCGTTAAAATTGACGATATCCTTAGCGGCTTGTGCCAGCACCTCTTGGGGCAGGGTGGCTGGTCCTGGACTGAAATTATATATACGGTCTGGCATGGAGTTCCTCTTGCAAGGCTGAGGTTGGTAAGTGTTTTGTCAGGATTAGCGATGGATTAATGTCTTTAAACCAATCCATATCCCTTGCGAAAATAGACTTTCACAACAGATAGATTCAAAAACAAGGAAATATAGTGTAAATATGGTGAGCTGTCACCCAAATTGTAAGGGGGTGAGTTTCCCCATGAACCTGCTTTGATTCCTCTCATTTTTCATCTATGACCTCGCCATCCCTTCCCCTAAATAAACAGAAAATCATTGTTTTGGCCGGCCCCACCGGTGTCGGCAAAACAGAGCTTTCCCTGGGGATTGCCGAGAAGTTCAAGGCTGAAATCATCTCCATGGATTCCATGCAGATTTATAAATACATGGATATCGGCACCGCCAAAGCGACCCAGGCCGAACGCTCCCGCATTCGCCATCATCTTGTCGACTATGTTGAACCTGATGGGACCTACCATGTCAGTCGTTTTGTTAACGATGCCCGCCAAGCTATTGTTGATATTGCCAGCCGAGGGCGTATTCCCATGCTGGTGGGCGGCACAGGGCTTTATATGCGCGGCCTGCTCCAGGGGGTTTTTGAGCTACCCGATATCCCTGTTGAGGTGAGGGACCAGGTCCGCGCCGACCTCCAGAGGCTTGGCAATGCCAGGATGCATCAGGAGCTGATGCGTTGTGACCCTGATACTGCGGCCAGGGTTCATCAAAACGACAGCCAGCGCCTGGCCAGGGGGTTGGAAATTTTCAGGGCAACCGGTACTTCCTGGTCTGAACATCTGAGCCGGCAGCAGCAGGAGATTGCCGAGTTTGACGTGTTAAAAGTCGGCCTGCGTAGAAACCGTGACGAGCTCTACCAGCGAATCAATAAGAGGGTCGATATGATGATCGACCAGGGCCTGCTGGCAGAGGTGGAAAAACTCCTATCCATGGGCTTTGACCCCGGGCTTGGCCCAATGCAGTCCATCGGCTATCGTCATATGGTGCAGTACATCCAGGAAGAATGGTCATGGCAGGATGCTGTCACCCTCCTGGCAAGGGACACCAGGCATTACGCCAAGAGACAATTTACATGGTTTGGCCGTGATAAGGCCATATCCTGGTTTCATCCCGATGAAGGCCAAGAGATCGAGCAACTCCTGCACAGGAAGGGATTTTGAGAAAGACAATAATCAGAGAACGGTCGCGCAAGGAAAAGGTGTATGGGGCTGCCCGGGCGCAAGGATTGAGCCATATCCAGGCAGATATTCTCTGCCGCAGGAACATATCAGACACGGACAGCCTTACCCCTCTTTATGACCCTAAGCTTAGGGAGATTCCTGCCCCCCAGCTGCTGAAAAACTGCACTATGGCGGTGGGCCGGATCGTCACAGCCATCAAAAAAGGCGAAAATATTGGCCTGCTGACAGATTATGACGTTGACGGCCTCACGGCCAACGCCGTGGCCCAAAAGGCCTTTGCTGATTATTTCCAGGTTGATGATTCCCTGATTCACAGCTTTGTCGGGAACAGGCTGCAGGATGGCTATGGTTTAACCGACCAGCTTTGTCAGCGTATCCTGGCCAATACCCCTTGTATCAGCCTCCTTATCACTGCCGACTGCGGAGTCTCGGATGAAAAGAGATTGGCCCGCCTTAAGGAGGCAGGGATAGATGTGGTTGTCACCGACCATCATCTTGTTCCTGGGGATGAATTTCCCCACTCCGCATACACCGTGGTCAACCCGCAGCAGCCAGAGTGCCCTTATCCAGACAAGGCCATCTCGGGCTGCATGGTGTGCTGGCTTGTCTTAAGCGCCGTCCGCACCAGATTGGTTGAGGACGGCATAGTCCCAGTGGCGACACCAACCCTCATCTCCCTCCTTGACTATGTGGCCCTGTCCACCATTGCTGACAGCGTTTCCCTCCTCAGTCCGACCAACAGGGCCGTGGTCAGGTATGGCCTTTTGGAAATCAATAGGCTCGTCAGGCATTGCTGGCAGGTCATGGAATTTGGCAGCAGACCCGTCACCAGGCTAACTGAGGAAGACCTGGCCTTCCAGGTGGGCCCGCGGATAAACGGTGCCGGCAGGATGGCAGATCCTCAACTGGCCTTGGATTTCTTGTTGTCATCCAGTGAAGGGTCGGCAGGGCAGTTGTTTGCGGGGCTTACCGGGGCAAACACGTTACGGAAAAAAATTCAGGATCAGGCCATGGATCTTGCCCACGGGTTAATGGACAGGGCAGAACCAGGCAGTGGCATTGTGCTCTATCACCCTGATTTTCATCCAGGCATCCTGGGAATTATCGCCTCAAAACTGGCTGAAAGTTATGGTGTTCCAGCAGTTGTCTTTGCTGGAACACCGGTGGAGGGAATCCTGGCAGGATCATGTCGGACAAACGGTACGGTGCATATCCGTAAGATGCTCGACAGGGCCGCAGAAATGGAGATAGGTGCCAGCTCAAAAAGCATCATCTCCTTTGGTGGTCATAGGGGCGCAGCAGGGATTAAGCTCCATGAGCAGGGGTTGGAGGTGTTTCGAGAGAATTTTTTAGCGGCAATAAGCAGTGGGGAGGTGGAGGGCGAAGGCGTTACCGTCTTGGAAACGGACGGAGGCCTGACTGCCGAAGAGATCAGCCATGCCACCCTTGATGAGATAAACCACCTGGCACCCTTTGGTCAGCATTTTGAACATCCTGTTTTCCTGAATGAGTTTACCGTAGAGAGTGCAAAATTTGTCGGCAAGGACAAGGATCATCTCCAGTTCATCCTCAGGATCAACAAGACTCAATATCGGGGCATCTGGTTTAGGGCGTCTGCCAAGAACAAAAAGGCTGCGGAGGCGGCGGTGTCGGGAAAACAAATTCATTGCCTCTATCAGCTCGCCAGTAATGAATTTCGGGGGAAAAGGAGTCTCCAGCTCTGTATCACAGACGTTAGAGAGGGGTAGGTAGGGTCAAAAATCAGTCATCCTTGGTGGTGTGGCAGACAAAACAGCCGGAGTTGCTGGGTGAGGAGGGGTCATTGGCCTTCATGAGATCGTAGTCCCACCTGAGCATATCAGAGAAATCCGTGGCATGGGCGGCGTGACAGGAGAGGCACATGACCACATCAGAACCTGGGACAACAGCAGAATTTGCCGAATCCGGGACAAGGGTACGGGCCACAGGGGCGTCAATATTATAGGTGGTATAGGAGGCGTACTCGCCGGAAGACGGCAGGGCCACATCCGTGGGATGTCGTATGAAGGGCGAGGTAAATGAACTGCCGATACCATCGGAGTTAATGGTTGATAGGGTGTGGAAATTACCATGGCAGGTGGCGCAGAACTGACTCATGGTGTTATTGGGAGGGATGATACCTGTAAGGCCACCGGCATGACAGCTGGTATTCCCGGTATTGCAACCAAGCTGAATCGGAGAGGCCTGGCCAAAATACTCATTATGGCTCGATGAGCTGATATTCTGCCATTTGTCCGTTTGGTTCTCAAAACCCTTAACACCGTTGAGAAAGCGGTAGCTGTTGGCAGTGTTGGTGGCTTCATCACATTTGCCGTCAACGTTATTATGGTGGGCCCCGGACAGGCTGGCAATATCGGTTACGCCAAAGGCAGACGCAAGGCGCACGCCGTGACATCCATTGGTTCCGGCACAGGTTAGTACTTTGCTGTTTACATATGAACCGGTGTGGCCAAATCGGACAAGCCCCCCGGGAAGCAACAACACATCGTCCTTATTGTTAAAATCAATGACATTATGCCCCTTGGCATCAGAGGCGCCACTGCCCTTATTGCCGAGGAGATAGGCAAAGTTGCCGCCGGCAAGATCACCTGAACCATCGACATGGAGTACCTGGGGCACAGGGGTGTCGCCAAGAAGTTCAATTTTGTTGGCCGTACCCATGGCATGGCAGCCTGTACAGCTACCCTTGGTAAGATAAAGATTTGGCGTGGAACCTGACTCACCCCCCACCGTGGCCATGGCAACGCCATCCTGGCTGTTATGCATGGTGTGACAATTGTCGCATGGGCCGGTCATGCGGGCAACAACCAGGCTGGGTGGTAGGGCGAGAAGAAGAGATAGTGTCCAGACATAAAACAGTGCCCAAGGGGTGGCGTTTTCTCGCTTGCCCGCAGTGTTCCGGGCATTGTGAACCTGACGGTGGGGTGGAGGAAAAGGAGGGTTCATAAAGAATGGTCCTTGCTGGGGTGAGGAGTGGCCCGTATCAGTGTTAGGTTCAAAAAAACATCATAAATCTAAAGTGTTACAGTGGAAAAGAGTACATCAGTCATCCTTGGTGGTGTGGCAGACAAAACAGCCGGAGTTGCTGGGTGAGGAGGGGTCATTGGCCTTCATGAGATCGTAGTCCCACCTGAGCATATCAG
>JAUVQZ010000204.1 GCA_030597865.1 Pseudomonadota bacterium
AATGAGGATCTGCAACGAAAGATCGCCACGGCTGCGCCTGTTGCTGACATCCGTGCCGCAGCAATGGACGCTGGTATGTTGACCTTAATGCAGGATGGTATCTGGAAGGTAATTCAAGGTCACACCGACCTTATGCAGATCCGCGCCACCTGTGCTAAATAAAATTAGATTTTAAGCTGTTTAGGGATAGGTATGAAAAAGATATTGATTGTTGATGATGAGACTAATTTCCTGCTGAGCCTTGAAGATGGTCTAAGGGAGTTTAGTGATACCTTTACAATTGCCACAGCTCATAATGGTAAAGAGGCGGTGGCCATTCTGGAAAGGGAAGATGTGGATTTGATCATCACGGATATCAAGATGCCTGAGATGGATGGGTTTGAGTTGCTCGCCCATTTAAGCATTGCCCATGGTGATATCCCGGTAATTGTTATGACCGCCTTTGGCTCTTCAGAGATCGAAGAACGTCTTGATAGTATGGGTGCCTTCCAGTACATCGAAAAACCAATTGATTTTGACGTGCTGATCGAAAAGGTCAAGGAGGGACTTGCTGCTGCGGAAAAGGGCCATATCTCCGGTGTCTCTCTAGCCTCATTCATGCAGCTTCTCTCCCTTGATAAAAAAACATGTACCCTTGGGGTTGTCTCAGGGGACAACGTTGGCACGGTCTTTTTTTTCGACGGTGAATTAATGAACGCCTTCACCGCCACCATGGAGGGCCAGGAAGCTGCCCTTGAAATTGCCGGCTGGGATCCTGTTGAAATTGAAATCCAGCATCTTTGCCGCCAGCGTGAAAGGGTGATTGAGGCGCCCCTGGGTTTTCTCCTCATCGAGTCAGCCCGCATGAAGGATGAACGCAAAGAGCGCGAGTCCGGGGGCAAAGGTCTGGAGGAAGGGGATAAAAAGGCTGAAAAAGCAGCTCCGGCAGAGGGCGTTGCCCGTGAAATAGATCCGGCCACCTTGGCAAAGCCAGCTGAGACAGGAGAAGGGATTGCTCGGGAGATTGATCCTGCTTCGCTGGTCTCGGAGCCTGAAGGGCCAACAATTCCAACGGCAATCGCCCCCATGTTTGACGCCTTGACGTCCATGGACGGGGTTAATCGCCTGGCCATTTTGGATCGGCAAGGCCTATTGCTTGCTGACTATAAACACGGCAGTGAATTTGGGCCATACGTCACACTTTTGCTTGCTGAGACGGAAAAACTCAATGTTGATCTGGACATTTCCGCACCCCAGAGTTTAGTGGTCAATAAGCGGACAGGAAATAAGCTGCTTGTCATTGCCGGCCCTCAGATTGTTGTTGGCCTGGAGCTTTCTAATGATGCCTCGGCCGGATCCATAGCGGATAGTATGCGGCCCATGCTGCAAAGGATTAGCCTGTAGGGATAATTTCTGTATGTGTATATCAATATTTAGGTTCAGCTGATTTTTTTTGAAAAACTGGGCCAAGATTTAGATTGGGAAAATAAATGAACGATTTATTGCAAGAGATAAAAATGCTCAAGGGTGTACTGGGGGCATTTGTTTATACCGATAAATTTGGTTTGGTTGCCTGTGAAATGCCACCTTCCGCCAGTTTTACTGTTTCCTCCATGGAAAGAGTGGGTGTCTTTGTTAAACGCTTTTTTGGCAACCAGGCCACCGTTGAATTCGGTGTCATGAGTTGTGAGATTAGAAATAATGAGTCGTTGATGCTTCTGAAAAAGATTGACGACAATGCGACCCTGATTACCATTTCTGGATCAGAGGTTAGCGTGCCCCTCGTTAATATGACCACCAGCATGCTGATTGCCGAGTTGAAGGCGGCGGTGGACTTGATCACCGAAAAGCCTGATCTGTCCGGGTTGCAGATCAAGTCACAACCGGGGCAGGCAAAGATGGCCCCTCCCCAACCAACGGCGCAACCATCTGCTGCCCTTACACCTAAGGCAAAGGTCATAGACGTTGAAAAGTTGATGGGCGAAGGCCCCTTTGCCCCCATTGCCAGAAAACTTGAGGACTCCATGGCTCGGGCCATTGGCCCTGTTGGCAGTATGGTTGTCCGTGACTGTGTCGAGAAATGGGTGACAACCGGCTCGCCTGCTAAGGATCGCTTTGGGGAACTGATGACGCTTTTGCTTAAGGAGATAGGTGATAGCCGGCTGGAAGAAGAGTTCCGGCAGGAGGTAGGTTCGTTGCTGGGTTAATTTTTTAACCAGGCATGCGGTGTGTTCTTTAAAAACTGCTTTTCATAAAAAAAGCCTGATTTGGATTATGTATCCAAATCAGGCTTTTTTTATGAGTTGCGATTATCAGTCAGCACCCATCTGGCTGTCATCAAGGGTGCCGGTAATGTCGGAGTGGCCTGCCTTGTTAAACTCTATACCTTGAATGGTCTCGGCCTGTAGAGGATTGGCGATTAAGGGTCTCATGATTTCAGGTTTCTGCATGGTGTGGGTCTGGGAGGGTTCATAGGGGCGTGGATTTTCGCCGGACGTTTTTTTTGTTTTAGGTGCGGGCTTCTTAGCCTTGCTTGCCTCAAGGGGGCTTACAAAGGAGGCAATTTCATCATTGTCCACATCCCGGTTTTTTGCTGCGGACTTTGCATCGTCCAGGGAGTTTTTGGCCCGTTTGTTGGCAGGTTCAAGGGAGAGACCTGCTTGGTAGGCCTTTACTGCATCTCCAGGTCTTTCAAGTTGCATGTACATGTCACCCATGCCGAAATAACTTTTGGCATACTTGGAGTCAAGCTTGGCAGCCACCTGATAATGCCTGAGGGCCAGCTTATATTTGCGTAAGCGTTCCATTGAGTAGGCATATTCGAAATTGATAATTGGGTCATTGGGGCAATCGCTGATTCCCTGTTTGGCCAAGTCAGTACGTTGCAGGAGGTCAAATTTCCCTTCAATCTGCTTACGGATGGCCAGGCAATCTGCCCCTAAAGCCTGATTGGCAAAGGTAAGAAGCATAAGCAGGGAAAGGAAAAAACCTGGGATGATGAGGGGAGTTGGTTTCATTTTTAGCGCCTTGTAAGCATCCTGGCTACACTGATACGGAGCCGGTCAATGGCCCTTGAAAGAGAGCCAATCTCATCGTTAGATTTAATAAGGACAGGTTTATCCAGACCTTTGCCAAGGCTGATTTCCTCGGTACGGCTGTTGAGTCTCATGATGGGTTGGACAACCCCTCTCTCCAGAAAGATGCTGATAACAATGAGGGTGAAGATCAAACAACCGGCACCAATGGCAAGGAGAATCATGGCGGTTTGTTTGGCCTGGGCAATTGCCTCTGAAATTGGAATATAGACCATCAGGCTGGCGACAATTTCATCCATCTTCCAATTATAACCGTTTTCTGAACCATAAATGGCCACTTGGTCCTTGGGGGCAAGGGCGGGATCAGAATGGCATACCAGGCAGTTTTGATGGTCGATCTTGAGGGGGATGGCCTGGTAAAAGAAATTAATGCCATTCTTGGTAATGGTGCCGGAGGTCTCTGTGAGGTTCTGGTCTGCCTTGAATTGATTTATGATTTCAACCTCAAAGGCATCGGCCCTATTGGTTTCCTTAAGGGGATTGCCAGCTGCGTACTTAATCTTAAAGCCTGGCATTCTCTGGTTGAAATAATTAAAGGTAGTGCTGGTGGCGGCAAAGCCGGACATTAAGTTTGGATAAAAACGATCTTTTTCAATAAGTTGAGAAATAAGGGGGGTTTGGTTTTGTTTGAAAAAATGGCGCTGCGATTGCAGATAATTAAAGATGATTTCGCCCTTATTACCAGCTTCTTTCAAGGCAGCCCGACGGCTGAACTCATAACTTGACCAGCCCAGAGCAACGAGGGCAAGCAGACTGAGAACTCCCATCATAATCAAAAAACGTGTTCGAATACCCACTTAGATTCTCCTTGTTGAAAAGATGTTTTATGACTCCAGGTTGTTAAGATAACATTGTTTTTTTTGATTACCACTGAAATTTGATGCCCCCGTAAAAGTAGCTAGCACTAAAACTATGTAACGTTAAATCATTGAGATAGGCACTGTGCAGGTGACCGTACCAATTTTTTTGCGAGGCCATCAAATTTAGCCGAACAAAAAGCAATCCCCCTCTTATCTCAAAGATGCTTTGGCGCCATACAGTTATTCAGGCGGGGCAGGAGGTCAGCGATCGGAAGGTGACTCCAGTCCAGGAGTCTGTCAGATTTAGGGCTACCTTAGAATAACTGCTCTCCCAGCCAGTGGGACGGGGTGAGCCATCGACGATATCTGTGTTGTTCCCCTCCAAATATCCCTGGATGAAAGCGCAACAATGTGGAGACTCCGATATCAGCTATATGCACCCCAAGGGTTCTTTTTAATACCCCCCTTGAGGGGGTGCACTCGAAGTCTGCGCTTACCTGATCTTGAAAAATATGATTATTCAAGGCACCCTGTGGATGGGTGGTAATCTGAATTTTTTTATAGTAGAGAACATCAAGAAAAGTGTCAAGGATACCCCGTCATAGAATGACCCAAAAGGGAGGAAGGATGTGTGTGCCTGAAAACCTTGACGCTGAAATGGGGAGATACTCACCGCAGTCCGGAAAATATCATTATTCAAGAGAGCCTAAAGGGATTTTTTAAAGGCTTCAATTTCATGGCTGCGGGCCTTGGGAATGGTAATGGTTACGGTGGTTCCTTCCCCTTCGGCACTGGCAATGTCAATTGCGCAACTCATTTGGGCCAGCATCTTCTTGGACAGGGCCAGCCCCAGGCCGGTTCCTTTTTCCTTGGTGGTATAAAACGGTTTGAACACATCGCGTATGGCCCCGGCTGGAATGCCGCAGCCGTTATCTTTGATCTCCAGCAAGGTGCTAGATCCTTGGGGGCGCGAGGAGATGATCAGACGCGCCTCGGTGTTGTCCTGCATGGCATCCATGGCGTTGGCCAAGATATTCATGGTGACCTGCTGCAGGGCACGGCGATCCACCTTTACCATTTCTGACCCCGGTTCAACGTCAACGCTGATACCGATAAGGGTATCCTTGACACTGGAGTAGGCAGTGATGAGCTGGGTGTTATGCATGATGAAGTCTGAAAGATCCATCACCGCGGTCTGCGGTTTTTCATACATATTAAAGTTTTTAAAGGATTTTAGCAGATGCTCGATCCTTGTGATTTCTTCAAAGACCCGAACAAAATAGACCTCGATTTCATCAGGTGAGTAGCGGTCTATATTCTTCTG
>JAUVQZ010000097.1 GCA_030597865.1 Pseudomonadota bacterium
TATCGTTTTAATAGACGATTTGAACTTCACAAGATGGTAGATCGTCTGGCCTTTATTGCCATGAAAACACCACCTATGCCACAGCGCCTCCTAAAGTTGGCTGAAGTTCGGTGGTAATCATATATTATTATCAAGCCATGAATTTTTTAAAGAATGCATGGCTGACTCTCCTCTGTTGCAGCCTCTGTATGGTCGGTTTTCTGCCCTCCACGTCCCAGGCGGGATTTTGGAATGATGTCGGCGCTATCATTGGTGATGTTGTTTCAGGGACAAGCCCAGGTGATGCAAGCCTGGACACTCTGCTTTCCAACGAGGAAATCGGCGCTGGACTCAAAGAGGCCCTGACCGTTGGTTTTAACAGGGCGGTGGCCTCGGCCGGGGCCACGGACGGCTTCTGGAAGAATCCCCGGATTCGGATCCCGGAACCGGAGACCCTGCAGAAAACAGCAGGCCTCCTGGGCCAGGTTGGCCTGGGTGCGGAGGTTGACGAGTTCCGCTACACCATGAACCAGGCGGCCAGTCAGGCTGTTGGCGAGGCCATGCCCGTCTTGCTTGCGGCCATCCAAAAAATGACCTTTAGCGATGTGAAGGCATTGTGGAAGGGTGATGATCATGCGGTTACGCAATTCTTTGAAGCCACCACCAGTGACGAATTACGCCGCCGCTTCAGGCCGATTATTCAAAAAAATCTGAACAATGCCGGGGTGACCGGTCTCTATCAGGATATTGTCAACCAGCCCCTTGTCTCCATGGCCCTGGGCCAATCCCTGCCCGAGCTTGACCGTTATGTGACCGCTGAGGCCCTTGAAGGCCTCTTTTCCCTGATGGCGGCTGAAGAAGAGAAGATTCGCACCGACCCTGGCGCCCGGACAACGGCGCTGCTCAAACAGGTTTTTGGGCCATAGCAAGAGACCCCTTGTGATGCCCGGTTGCCGGGCCCAGCAATGGGGTGAGGACACCCTACAGATCAAAAGGAATATCCATGGCAAAATTTTTCAAGTATACCATTGTTTTTGGCGCCCTGCTTGCCGTTGTCCTGGTCGGGGCCAGCCTGGCCCTGCGCGCCTATCTCACCGATGGCCGGGTCCGGGCGATGATTATCCCACCGGCAGAAAAGATCCTGGGCCGCACCGTGGAGATCGGCCATGTCAAGGTCTCCCTCTTTTCCGGGATCCAGGTCTACGATTTTGTGATTAAGGAGGAAAATGGCCAGGATAATTTCATCAGCTCCAGTCATTTTGTCCTGAGCTATGAATTGCTTCCCCTCTTCCAAAAAAAGGTGGTCTTCCGGGATATCCGCCTGGTTGATCCTGCCATTCACGTGGTGCGTGACTGGCGTGGGGTCTTTAATTTTGCCTCATTGGCCCTGTTAAACGGCAAGGAGGCCGGCCCTCCAGAGCAGCCCGGGCAAGTGGAAAAGGGCCCGGTGCAACTCCCCTTTACCGTGGTCATCAAGAATTTTTCCCTAGAAAATGGCACGGTGCAGGTGCAGGATGCCCTGGAGGAAATCCCGGCCACGGCTGTTATCGCCAATGCCGACATCGCCCTGGAGATGGGGCAAACCCTTGCCGAGTTGAGCTATCAGGGCAATTTTCGCTTTGTGGTTGATACGGTCTATAAGGGGTTGCAGATTCATAAGAAGGGCAAGGTTGATTTTGACCAGGAGAAGCTGGACTTTACCGTTGATCTCAGCCTTGATAAGCAATCCCTGCAGTTCTCCGGCTCGGTTGCCCAATTCATGGATACCTCCCAACTGCCGTTGCTGGTGGTCAACGTCTCCGGCCAGGAGGTCAATATTGATCAGCTCTTGGCCTCCCTTGCCGTGCTCTCTGAAAAGGACGCCACCAAGGCCGCAAGGGCGAAACCCGCCCCTGTCCCGTCCCAAAAGGCCGGGCCGCTCGTGCCAACGGATCTGGCGGTCAAGGGGGAGGTGCGGATCGTCAAGGCCCGCTATCAGAAGATGGAGATGTCTGACCTCCATCTCAACTATACCCTGGAAGATGGAGTTCTCACCCTCAGTGACCTCAATGGCAAGACCATGGGGGGCGAGATGCGGGGTGAGGCCGTGGTCCGTCTGCAGGAGGTCCCCTCCTATGAGGGCAAACTGGGCATGCATGCCCTGCAGCTTGCCGCTGTACAGAGTACCTTTCTTGCCAATTCCCCGGCCCAGGCCTTTGGCGTGATGAGCGGCGCCATGACCTTCAACGGCAGGGGCATCAGCCCGGAGCAGATTAAAAAGGAGATCTCGGGCCTGGGAGAGTTTTCCCTGCAGGGTGCCCGGATCACCGGCGCCGATTTTAGCAAGACCCTGGCCGGCCTCCTTGATCTGCCGGAGTTGAACGATCTCGACTTGCAGGATATGGCGGGTGATTTTTCCATTAAAAAGGGGGTGGCCCGGATCCGTTCAACGAGTAATAACTCGTCCTTTATCGGCAAGATGGACGGTAATGTCGGCCTTGATGGCCGCCTTAATATGCCGGTTTCCTTGAGCCTGTCGCCGCGCTTAAGTGCCAGGCTGGAGAGTCGTCTCAAGGCGGCCCGTTACATGGAAAAGCAGGGGGACCGGATTCTGGTCAAGCTGCTGGTGGCTGGTATGGTGAATTCCCCCAAGATACGCCTTGATAAGTCCCAGGTGCGGCGCCAGGCCACGGACAGCCTGATTAAGGAGGTGCTTGGCGAGGATGCCCGTCCGGAGGAAAAGGCGGTTGGTCAGGCCGTCAAAGGCCTGTTGGATAACCTCTTTGGTAAATAAATGGAACAGTACGAACAGATCATCCAGGCAATAACCCTGGCCATGGGTGCGGCCTGGGCCAGCGGCGTTAATCTCTATGCCGCCATTCTCACCCTGGGGGTGCTTGGGGTGTCTGGCAGTATGGTTCTGCCCCCGGAACTTCAGGTCTTGCAGCATCCCATGGTGTTGACTGCGGCCGGCCTCATGTTTGCCGTGGAGTTCTGTGCCGATAAGATCCCCGGCCTTGATACGGGCTGGGATGCCATCCACACCTTTATCCGCATTCCGGCCGGTGCCCTGCTTGCGGCCGGAGCCATTGGCGAGGTGAGTCCCGGCCTGTCAGTGGCTGCCGCCATTGTTGGTGGTGTCATTGCCACCAGCAGCCATGTCACCAAGTCAGGGAGCCGGGTGTTGATCAACTCCTCACCGGAGCCGTTTAGCAACTGGTTTGCCTCCCTCTCCGAGGATATAGCGGTCATGGGCGGTATCTGGCTGGCCGTCAAGCATCCCTATATCTTCCTGGTCTGCTTCATCCTCTTTATTGTCCTCATGGTCTGGCTGTTGCCCAGGATATGGGGCGGTATCAAAAAGGTCTTTGCGGTCCTCATTCGCCCCTTTGGCGGCAATCAGCCCGTGGAAAATGAAAAAAGTTCGTAGGAACTCTGTCCCTGTCGATCTCTCCGACTACCATTTTCATCCCTCATCCTTCATCCTTCGCTCTACAACCAGCATCTTCTGCCATTTGCCCTGCCTGTATCTAAAGGCAGAGAGGGTAAAGAGCAGGGCAATGTAGAAGAGCACGCAGTACCAGGCGAAGTAAATCCCCCACTGAAAGATTTCAATACCCAGGTAGAGGGGCAGGAGCATGGCACAGAAGGATACCATTCCCACAGACCACATGATAAAGCGGGTGTCTCCGGCCCCTTTAAGCACGGCGCAGAAGGTCATGTAGAGGGCGTCCAGGAGAATATAGGCAGCCACCACCCTGAGCAGGTTTATGGCCAGGGGCATGACGTGGGCATAATCGGCCTGGAGGCCAGCGTCGGGAATAAAGAGCGAAATAATAGCCTGGGGCGCAAGGATAAAGAGTAGATCGAGGAGCAGGGTGAAGCCGCAGAGGA
This sequence comes from Pseudomonadota bacterium, assembly GCA_030597865.1. Lineage (GTDB taxonomy): Bacteria > Desulfobacterota > Desulfobulbia > Desulfobulbales > SURF-16 > BM506. Next base: position 3,853 of record JAUVQZ010000097.1, read on the forward strand.
GGTGGACACCGCTCCAGGTGATCCGCCGGGCCTGCTCCGGCTTGCCCTGCCCCAGGGCCTGCCCCACCAGGGCGCTGATCCCGTAGGAGAATCCCATTGCTGGCATGAAGGCCAGTGAGTTGATGGACAAAACGATATTGGTGGCGGCAAGCTCGATGGTGCCGATCCGGCCCACCATGAGGATGAAGAAGGTGAAGGCAAAGATATCAATGCTGAACTGCATGGCCCCGGGAATGCCGAAACGCAGGAGGCGGCCAAAGATCTCCCTATCAAAGCCCCGGCCGGAAAAAACAGCAAAGCGCCGCTCGTTCTCCTTGGTAAAGATGGCCAGGGCCAGGATGAGGACAATCACCCCCCAGGAGGCCACTGTGGCCAGGGCCGCACCGGTGATGCCCAGCTCGGGAAAGCCCCAGACCCCATTAATAAGGGCATAGTCCAGGGGGATATTAACGGCCATGCCCACCAGGTTACTGACCATCACCGGCCTGGTCATGCCCCGGCCGGTGAAAAAGCCGGACAGGGTGTGGGCAGCGACATGGAGGATGGCGCCGCGGCAGAGGATGCTGAAATAGATCTCCTCCAGGACCCGGACCTCCTCACTATGACCGGCTAGTTCAAAGAGGGGTTTGGCCCCATAAATGGAAATGGCCACCAGGATGAGGCCTGCCAGCAGGGTGAAATAAATGCCCTGCCAGAGGGCAACGCCGATGCGGCCATTGCGGCCGGCGCCATTATACTGGGCGATAAAGACGGAAATATAGCCGCCCACGCCGCCCAGGAAGGCCATGAAGAGAAAGGCGGCAATGCCGGCGGGCAGGGCGGCGGAAATCGCTGCGACGCTGTAGTTGGCCAGAAAAACCCGGTCGGTGAACTCCATGACCATGGTGGCGCCCATGCCCATGACCAGGGGCAGGCAGACCCGGAGTACCTCGCCATAGGGGTAGGTTGCCGGCCAGCTAGCCTGATTTTTTTTGTTTAGTAGCAATGTTGTCTCATGTTTTTTACCACGGAATCCACGGAAAGATAAAAAGAGTATTTTTTTCCGTGTGTTCCGTGGCCAAACTGTAAAGGTGACGAGATGGGCACAGAGATGACAGGGGCAAGGGCACTAGAACTCAACGCCCTTCTGGGCCTTGATTCCCCTTTGGTAGGGATGTTTGATCTCCCTCATCTCGGTGACCAGGTCGGCAAAATTGACAAGGCCTGTGCTGGCGTCGCGGCCGGTGATCACCACATGCATGGCTGCTGGTTTCTTTCGTAAGACGGCCAGGATATCCTCCTCCGCCACCATATTGTACTTGATGAGATAGGTGAGTTCGTCCAGGATCACCAGGCGATGCCTGCCCGCCAGGATGGTCTGGGCGGCAAAATCCCAGGCCTGCCTGGCGGCCCTGATGTCTTCCTCAAGATTTTCAGACTGCCAGGTAAAGCCCTTGCCCATGACATGGAAATCCAGGAGGTCCTCAAAGCGTTTGGCGCTCTCAAGCTCACCATACTTCCAGCTGCCCTTGATAAATTGAATAAGGCAGACAGGGAAGTTGTGGCCCAGGGCCCGGAAGGCCAGGCCCAGGGCGGCGGTGGTCTTGCCCTTGCCATTGCCGGTGAAGATCATGGTGAGTCCGTTATTGTCCATCTTAAGACCTCTTCAGGTTATACTTTTATACAGCACTGGGCTCCACCTTGGTTTGTAACTATTACAAATTCAGCAGGGTCAACCGGCAGCTCATGCGCTATTTCCTCCCTGGGTTCATTCAGGGGGAAATAGCATCGGCCAATGCCGGCCAACAGGTGTGGGCGGGGTCAGGCTCAGCACGGATCTTCCATGAGCTGCTGGCTGCGGCCCAGGCGATCACTCCGCTCAAAAAAAATGCGCAGACTCATGGTGCGTGCAGGAATTTTTGATAGATCATCTTCAGGGCCCCGTCGCTGAGATTTCCCTGCCAGTGGCCGGTGAGCTGGGCCCAGAGATAGATAGAGCCATAAATCACGATGATCGCCAGGGGTAACATCCACATGGCCATGGGTTTGTTACAGGCCGTGACCTGCGGGCACTCCTGTTCAGGGCAGATTGCCGTGCATTCCAGGCAGCCCAGGCATTCAGGGTTGCGGATGGCCACCTTGCCATGGACCGGGATATCCGCCGGGCAGATCCTGCTGCATTGTTGGCATTGGCTACAGAGCCCCTCATCTCTCTTGATGGCAACCGGGCCAATATAGGCCAAGAGGCCGAGCAGGGCGCCGTAGGGGCAGAGAAAGCGGCACCAGAAGTTGCGGACAATGAGGCTGATAAGGATGATTGCCAGGGTAATGGTCAGGGTCAGGGGGCCGGGCTCCAGAAAAAAGAGGAGCATGCGGCCATCAGCGCTGAGATAATAGGGGGAGGCCATAAAGCCTTTAATGGCCTCAAGGGGCATGTTCCAGATAATGAGATAGCCAAAAAAGGCGAGGAGGAGATATTTGAGGCTGAGCAGGGGCAGGTTGAGCCAGCCGGGAAGGGTGACCAGGATCTTCAGCCTGGTGCTGAGCTGTTCCACCAGGTTGGAGACTGTGCCCACCGGACAGATCCAGCCACAGAAGCCCTTGCGGGCCAAAAGGCCAAGGGTCAGGGCGGCCAGGAAGATGGTGAGACCGGCCGGGTGGGCCTGGTCAAAATAGCCGGTGAGGACAAGACGCTTCAGGGAGACCAGGGCGCCAATGGGCAGGAAACCCTCAACGGCTGCGGGACGGGGCGTGTACGGGGCCAGGTCCCGGGTCCATTGGTAAAAGAGATAGAACTGCCAGCCCATCCACAGGGTGAAGGTCAGAAAGCTGAGCTGGATGGCCAGCCGCAGGCGCGGTATTTGCTGGCGAAAGGAGGTGGTTGGCATGGGGAGGCGGTTGGTTTGCAGAGGGTGAGAGGTAATTGGGTTTTTTACGGATTAACCATAGTTCTGAACCCTTCGACAGGCTCAGGGACCGGGGGGGGGTGATTAAGCTCCCTGAGCCTGTCGAAGGGTTCTCTTTCCCCATAAGCTTGATTGTGTATCAGATGAAGCAGAGAAGGCAATTATTCAAGGTGGCCTACTGCTCTTCCGCCACCTTGACCACCAGCCGGCCCTTGATCTTGCCCTGCAGAATAAGATCAATATGGTCGGAGAGCTGGTCCATGCTGATTTCGTGTCCCAGTTCCGTTAGCATGGCCAGCTTCCAGGTGGTGCCCAGCTTGTCCCAGATGGTTTGCCGCAGGGCCAGGTGGCATTCAGCGGCATCAATGCCGAGCAGGGAGATGCCGCGCAGGATAAAGGGATAGACCGTGACGGGCAGCTCGCCTGAGGCGACATTTCCGCAGCAGGTCACGGCCCCGCCTGGTTTGGTGGTCTTGAGGGCCTTGGCCAGGATCTCGCCGCCCACCGTATCAATGACACCGGCCCAGCGTGGCCGGAGCAGGGCCTTGCCAGCACCGCCGCTGACCTGGTCGCGGCTGAAGATTTCCTTGGCGCCCAGGGATGTCAGGAAATCCCCAGCACTCTTGCCGCTGGCCGCCGTGACATGGAAACCTTCGGTTGCCAGAATGGCCACTGCCATTGAACCGACGCCACCGGTGGCGCCGGTGACCAGGATGGGGCCGTGCCCGGGGCCCACCCCCTGGTTCATTAATTTATGGACAGAAAGGGCGGCGGTGAAACCGGCAGTGCCGTAGGTCATCGCCTCTTTCATGGTCAGGCCAGCGGGTTTTTTCACCACCCAGGCCGCCGGCACCCTGATATAGTCAGCAAAGCCGCCCGGCGTATTCATGCCCAGATCATAGCAGGAGACGATGACCTCATCGCCGGGCCGGATATGATCAACGGTGGAGACCTCCACCACACCGGCCCCATCAATGCCCGGGGTATGGGGGTATCTCCTGGTTACACCGCGGTTGCCGATGGCGGAGAGGGCATCTTTATAGTTGAGGGAGGAGTAGTGGACGCGGACGAGAACCTCGCCGGCTGGCAGGTCGTCAACATGACGGGTCTCAATTTTACGAATAAAAGAATCGTTTTCCTGGCGGACAACCAGGGCCTTAAATGGGGTATTGCTCATGGTATTGTAATTTTTTATGATGGCTCTGGGCCGTTATGGTTTGGCAAGACAAGAAGGATCTATAGACAATACAGGATGACTTTGCAAATGGAAAGCACAAGGCAGGAGGGCGGTGAGGTGGTGGAGCTTGTGGTTGACGGGGTGCTGGATCTCCACACCTTCCAGCCCGGCGACATTAAGAGGCTGGTCCCTGAGTACATACGGCTCTGCGGCCAGCAGGGGATCCATGAGCTGCGGATTATCCATGGTAAGGGCAAGGGCGTCTTGCGCCGCCTGGTGCATGGTATCCTTGACCGGGAGCCATCAGTACGGGCCTATCGTCTGGCCGGTGAAGATGGCGGCAGCTGGGGTGCCACCCTGGTTGACCTGCAGCCTGACCAGACAGGCCTGGGATCGTAAAAAAACTTTGTTGGATTGGCCCCTTGTTGTTAAGGGTGTCTTGAATAATTAGATTTTTCGTTCAAGATCAGGTAAGCGCAGACTCCGAAGCATGCGAGAAAATTTACCGCAGGCATATAGTTGATATCGGAGTCTTCACTTCGGGAAGCTAACCTACGAGGATAAATTTTCGAGCATAACGCAGAGATTAAAGCAATTATTCAAGGTGCCCTAAAGTGGATGGGGTGTTTTAGCGGCTGAGATGGCCTTTTAGGCAAAGGGCGGGTACGCCTGTTTTTTTGGGGAAGAAGATGGCACGAGTTGCAGTGGCGATGAGCGGTGGGGTGGACAGTACGGTGACGGCCCGTCTCCTGGCCAGGGAGGGCCATGAGGTCTGCGGCCTGTTCATGGCCCTGGCTCAGCCTGATCTTGCTGAACAGGTGGCCAGGGTGGAGGAGGTGGCAGGCCGTCTTGGCGTGGAGTTGAAGGTGGTTGATCTCCACCAGATCTTTGGGGAGCATGTCCTTGATTATTTTGTCGAGAGCTATTTCCAGGGACGAACCCCAAATCCCTGTGTGGTCTGCAACCCAATGGTTAAGTGCGGCCAGCTCCTTGCCGCGGCCAAGAGGCTGGGCTGTGAGGCCCTGGCCACCGGTCATTATGTCCGGCGCCGCCAGTCGGCCACCGGCTATGAGCTTCTCAAGGGCAGGGATGTGGGCAAGGACCAGTCCTATTTTCTCTGCGGTCTGCATCAGGAGCAGTTGGCCCGTCTCCGTTTCCCCCTGGGCGAACTCCACAAGGAGGAGGTGTACAGCTTGGCTGAGGAGTTTGGTTTTGATGATTTTCGCGGCCGGGAGAGTCAGGACGTCTGTTTTATGAAGGAGCGCACGGTCCAGGAGTTTCTTGAGGGGTATGGTGGGGGGGCGTCCCGGCCTGGAGATGTTGTGGATCAGCAGGGCACGGTTCGGGGCCGCCATCTAGGTATCCATCGCTATACCATCGGCCAACGCCGGGGCCTGGGCATACCAGCGCCGGCCCCCCTCTATGTTGTGGGGCTGGATGCTGAAAAAAACAGGGTCATTGTCGGTGGCGATGACGCCCTGTGGGGCCGGCAACTCTCTGTTGTCACCATGAACTGGTTGTCCGGCCAGGAGCCGGAGTTGCCCCAGACCTTGATGGTGAAGATTCGCCACCGCCATGAGGGGGCCGAGGCCCTGGTCAGCAAGAAGGATGATGGTTATGAGATTGTTTTTGCTGAACCCCAGCGCGCCATAACCCCCGGACAGTTTGTTGCCCTCTATGCCGGGGAGGTGTTGCTGGGGGGGGGAGAGATAGCCTGATCTGCCCTTGGGAGGCAGATCAGCTAGTGTCTGTCCATAAATGGCCCTTTCGCCCGATCTCTGCGTCTTGCTCAAAAAATAATGCTCGGAGGTAAGCGTAACGGAGTGGAGACTCCGATATCATATATATGCACCCCAAGGGTTCTTTTCTATACCCCCTTGAGGGGTGCACTTCCTCCGGGCGCCTGCGCTTATTTTTTTCGCAGTCCTTGATCTCGAACAAAATAACCTATTTATGGACAGACACCAGGTGACGGCTTGTCATAACAGCAAACGAGATGGCCTGTTTAGTGCCTTATTGCTCATTTCCTGTAATAAAAAACAAGAAATTGAGATGGTAATTTTGTCGCTAAAACATGGGTGTACTGTTACGGCACTTATACCCCTCAAGGGGGTACTGAAATGAGTCCTAAAAAGTTCTAAGTCCACTTCCGCTTTAGTGGGTTAGTGTTTTTTGACGGTCCAGGCAGTGGTGTCGAACCACTCCAGGAGCTCATTTCCAGGCAACGGCCGGCAGAGATGAAAACCCTGGAGAATGTCGCAGCCCAGGTCATCCAGACATTGCAGGGTATCTTCATCCTCAACCCCTTCTGCCACCACCTTGCGGCCGATGTTATGGATCATCTCAATGGTGGA
>JAUVQZ010000276.1 GCA_030597865.1 Pseudomonadota bacterium
GATGGGCTTGGGCATAAAGGTGGCATGGAGGTTGTACTTATTGGCGATGGCCTTAACCACCCACTTGAAGGTCATGGTGTTGTCACAGGCGGCGAGGGCATCGGAATACTTGAAGTTGACCTCGTGCTGACCCTCGGCAACCTCATGGTGGGATGCCTCAATCTCAAAGCCCATGGTTTCCAGGACCTCAATGATTTCGCGGCGGCAATCGTTGCCAAGATCCTCGGGATCCAGGGCGAAGTAGCCGGCCACATCGTTGGTGATGGTGGTGGAGTTGCCGTCTTCGTCACGTTCAAAGAGGAAGAATTCCGCCTCGGTGCCGATGTTCATGACAAAACCCATTTCTTTGGCGGCAGCCAGGCTCTTCTTCAGGGCAACACGGGGGCAGCCTGTGTAGGGGGTGCCGTCTGGTAGGTGGACATCACAGATCAGCCGGGCGGCGGCAATGCCGTCCTTATTACGCCAAGGCAGGATGACAAAGGTGTCAAGATCCGGCTTCAGGAACATGTCGGACTCGTTGATGCGGGCAAAACCGTCAATGGAGGAGCCGTCAAACATGATGCCGCCGTCCAGGGCTTTCTCAATCTGGCTGCGGGGGATGGCAACGTTCTTCTGGAAGCCGTTCACGTCAATGAACTGCATGCGGAAGAAGTTGATTTTCTCTTTTTTGACAATTTTGAGAATGTCGTCTTTTGTCATGATTTTTTCTCCTAAAAAAGGTTGAGGTGGCAGAAGAAGTTACATACGTCGACAGATGCCTTTATGTCAGCATGGGGGTTGTCTTATTAAAAAAATACAGGCTGGACCTTACCATCTTGTTCCCATTAGCTGTATGTTTTTTTGTGAACTATCCTCTTTTTTAAAAAGTTACATTTTTGTTATATATTGGTGTTGTTTAGGCTGCGGCATGGATCAGGCTCTGGCGAATTTCGGACAGAAAGTGTTTGTCGTGGATTTTCTGACCCTGGTGGTCCAGGACGTAAAAGACATCAACAACCTGGTCAGCCTGGCTGCCGAACTGGGCCCGGTAGGTTGAGAGTCCAAAATCGGCCAGGGCCCGGGTGATATTGTAGAGCAGGGCGGTCTTGTCTTCGGCAAAGACCTCGATGATGCTGTAGGTGTCCGAGCCATCCGGTTCAATGGTAACCCTGGTTGATGATTTCTTTATCTTCCGTGGTTTGGCCTTCCGGCCCAGGGGGGCCAGTTTCCTGCTTAGGCGCTGGGCAAGGGCCAGCCGGTAGTCAAGGGCAAGATTCAGGTCCCTGCGGAAGGCCTGCCAGTCCTGGTCGGCAAATTCGTTGCTCAGGGCCGAGGTGACATGGAGGACATCCACGGCCGTACCATCCGACCAGGTGAAAATCTTGGCGGCCAGAACCTTAATATTATGGAGGGCCAGAACGCCGCAGAGACGGTTTAACAGGCCCCGTCTGTCCCTGGCCATGACCAGGATACTCCAGTGGTCATCATGGTCTGAGGCCTCCACCACGGTGCGGTTCTTTTTTAGGATGGCGTTGGTGTGATGCCTTATGTGGCTGGCCACCTCCTCGGTGGAGAAGGAGAGGAGGTAGTCATCCGGCAGCATGTTGGGGTCAAAGTCCGGGGCAAGTTTCTGGGCAATGGGTGCGAGTTTCGAAAGCATCCAGGCCACGGCCTGTTTCTGGTCAGGCGCGGTGGGCGTGCCTTGCGCCAGGGCATGGGTAATCTTTAGATAAAGCTCAAGGAGGAGGGCGGATTTCCATTCGGTGAGCACGGTGGGGCCGGTGGCCTTGGCATCAGCAATGGTCAGCAGGTAGAGCATGGCCAGACGATCGGGGTCCTGGATATTTCCGGCGCATTTCAGGATGAGCTTATCGTCGTCAATGTCGCGGCGCAGGGCAATCTCGGAGAGGTAGAGGTGGTTGCGGACCAGAAAGGAGAGGCAGCTGATTTCCTCCGTATCAAGGTTGAGGCGCTTACCGATGATGCGGACCAGGTCGGCGCCGTACTCGGAGTGGTCATGCCTGGTGCCCTTGCCGATGTCATGGAGGAGGCCGGCCAGAAAAAGGATATGGGGCGAGGCCAGGGTGATGAAGATGGAGGCCTCATCTTTCTTCAGGAGGTTTAATTCCTCCACGCATTGGAGGAGATGGCGGTCAACGGTGAACACGTGGTAGACGTCGTGCTGGGCCAGGGACTCCAGGTGTTCAAACTCAGGGATGTAGGCGGACAGCAGGCCGGTTTCCAGCATGTCGGTGAGGACATTTTGGACGTTACTGCCCTGGAGGATGGCCAGGAAGGCCTTGGACATCCGTTTGGAGCGACAGACCTTGTCGTTGACCAGGTTGAGCCTTTGGCTGATCAGGGTCTTGGTGTTGTGGTGGATGGGCAGCCCTGAGGCTCCGGACTGGACAAAGACCCGCATGAGCAGATGGGGGCGTTTGTTGATAAGTTCGGCCTCAATGATCTGGATGCGGCCCTGGCGCACGGCAATGCCAGGTTCCAGGGTTCGGTCACCCGCCTCTGGCGGAGTGAGGCCCACCACATCCTTGACATGTTCAAAAAAGAGGTCAGTGATAACGGCAATGGACTGCAGGTGGTTATGCACCTCGCGCATGAAGAGCTCAACGCCGAGCATGGCCTTGGTGGTCTTGAA
>JAUVQZ010000123.1 GCA_030597865.1 Pseudomonadota bacterium
CCATACGAATCTGATATACCATCTGTCTGCAGTTACTGAAGATGTCAAACATGGCCAGGGCAGCCGCATCCACTCTGGCACAAAAGGCCAGAAACTCTTTATATAAGCTATCCATTCCCTCTTTTTCACACTGGTCTTCGACAAGGGGCTTTATTCCGAAGACAAAGGACACTGCCATGGAGGCTGAAATGGGCTGGACGGCGCGAACTTTCAAGAGTTCTTCCAGATCCGGCGTTTCAACCTCATCATCGCTTTCATCACAGAGAACGTCGTAAAGTTCGGCCAATCCAGTTCGGATTTTATGGCCCACAGGATTAGCAAATTGATCTTTCTGCTTTTTGAAAATGCGAATGGTATCCTTCTTAAACTCTCCCAGGATGATATCCTCCCAGCAACCAAGGAGATAATCGCGTTTTTTTGTCAGCAGCTCTTGAAGCATCATGCTGTATTTTCCTTACGTGCGGTCAGTGATGGCGTTGTCATGCCAGTCCCACAGGTGTTAAAAAAGATGAATAGGTATTCATATAATAGCCGCAAGGGTTAGCATGTTTGGGGTGATTGTTCAATAAAAAATGTTATCAGGCAGGGCCTATTTCCTATAAAATCATACTCTTGTTTTCTGGGCTGGGGGGGTACACCACTGGTGGTGGGCTGAGTTTAAGCCCTGGCGGCCAGGGGCAGGGGTGGTGGAAGGTTGGTCAGGGGCTGATTGTCACTGTCACCACCCCCTCTGGCCGGGGCTGGCCGGCAATAAAGCCCAGGGCACCGGGTGTGGTGCGGACGTAGTGGATGACCTCGCTGGCTGTGTGACGCTCAGCAGGGGGCAGGGCCTTGCCGCTGTAGAGCTGGCGGCGCCAATGGCGCTCGAGCTGGGCGGCGGATTTGTTGAGGAAATTTTGGCAAAATTCCTGGTGGGGGCCATCTGCAGTGAGGATGGTCAGTTTAATTTTCATGCCGTTCGGCCATGTGGAGCGGCTGCTGAGGTAGATGGATTTTAGTTTCTGGCGGCCAAGGCTGGTTATTTCGGCCTGGGGATTGGCAATGATCAGGACCTCCGCCCAGGCCGTGGGCCCTTGGCCAAAGGAAAAAAGAAGAACGGCACTGACCAGTGAGGCTATCCGTGCTATGCGCCCAGTTTTTGTCATTTCGGAAATTCCTTGGCAGGACCGCATGGCCTTTAGCTCTCCAGGCTTTGGATAAGCCCATGGAGAAGGGGCCTGAGTTTCTGGTAATGTACCTGGGCCTGATCTTTGTTGGTGCCTTCCATGGCCAGGCAGAGATGGATGGCATGGTGCTGAAGGGCGGCAACTCCAAGTTTCCCGCCAATCTTTTTAATTTCCAGACAGGTCTCTTCCGCCTGTCGGCAGTTGCTGGTGGAGAAGGCAAGCTCTAACTCGGTGAGCAGGCGGGGAATGGCCATGCGGGCCGCCACAATCACCTCGTCAAGTTTTTGTTGATCGCCACCAAGGCGTTTGAGGAGGCGTTCTCGGGAGAAGTGCGATGGGGCCTGGCGATCTCTCCTCTCCCCCTGGTTGTCAGGGAGCCATTTGCGCAGACAGTCTGCCAGGGAATCAGGGCGCAGGGGTTTGCCTATATATGCGGCCATGCCCGCAGCCAGGTACTTCTTGCGGCCCTTCTCAGAGGCATCGGCCGTGATGGCAATGATGGGGATGCGGCTCTTGGCCTGTTTGGCCGTCCCAGGGGATTGGGCCCAGCCTTTAATCGTTGCCGTGGCCTCAAGGCCGTCCATGACCGGCATCTGGATATCCATCAGGATCAGGTCGTAGTCTGCATCCTGCAGGAGATCAAGGGCCTCCTGGCCTGTGTGGGCAAGGTGGACAACACAGCCAAAGGTCTCCAGGATGGCCTGGGCGACAATCAGATTTATGCTGTCATCATCGGTGACCAGTATCCGTTTGCCGGTTGCCGTGAAGGCTGGTTTGGGGCGGGGTGGTGCTTTGCCCTCGCTATAGATCAACGATCGCTCCTTTGGGGCGGGCATGGCCTGCTGGATGTGTTCTGGGATGGCAAAGGTGGCGGTGAACCAGAAGGTCGACCCTTCGCCCTCAGAGCTTTCCGTCATTATTTTGCCCCCCATGAGTTCAACAAGACGACTGCTGATGGTGAGCCCCAGGCCGGTACCGCCGAATTTCCGGGTGGTGGAAAGGTCGGCCTGGGTAAAAGGTTCAAAGATGTGTTGGAGGCGGTCCTGGCCAATGCCGATGCCGGTATCGCTAATGGCAAAACGGATGGTGGCATCCTTGGGGGTGCGGGCAATGACCTCCATGCGCATGGCCACCTCACCCGATTCCGTGAATTTAATGGCATTGCCGGCCAGGTTTAGGATGACCTGTCTGAGCCGGGTAGAGTCGCCCTGGAGCGTGTCTGGAACCGAGGGGTCAATGAGGGAGCAGAAGTCGAGGCCCTTGTCGTGGGCCAGGGCGGAGAGAAGCTCATGGATGTCAGCCATGACCGTGCGCGGCTCAAAATCAATGGCCTCAAGCTCCAGTTTGTCGGCCTCTATTTTAGAAAAGTCGAGGATGTCGTTGAGGATGGTCAACAGGGCCTCGGCGCTGTTGTGGATGGTTGTTATATAACGCATCTGGGTCTTGTCGAGGACGGTATCCAGTGCCAGGCTGCTCATGCCGATGATGCCGTTCATGGGGGTGCGCAGCTCGTGGCTCATCATGGCCAGGAAGGAGCTCTTGGTGCGGTTGGCCTTTTCAGCATTCTCCATGGCATATAGGAGTTCATGCTGGGTGTCCTTGCGTTGTTCGATCTCCAGGAGCAGCTGTTTGTTGGCCTTTTGCAGGGTCAGGGTCTTGACGTTCACCGTCTCTGCCATCTCCTGGTAATGGCCCTCTAATTTTCCGGCCATGGCATTCATGGCCAGGGCCAGTTCGCCGATTTCATCATTTTGACCGATGTCCAGCTTCTGGGAAAGATCACCGGCCGCCATCATATTGGCCAGGGCCACGGTTTTCTGCAGGGGCTTGATGATGGAATTTTTGAGGATATAGGCAACAAGAACTGATGATATGACGATGACCGTCAAAAAAATAGCAGGTTTGTCCTGTTCTGACGCTGGGAAAGGGTGGTGATGCTGAGTAACTCTTCACTGACAACCTGGCCCATGGTGGTGGCAAGAAGGGTGAGGGAGTTGACAAGGTCCTGCGAGAGGCGGTTAAGGTCCGCGGCGGTCTCAAGGAGACCCTCGTCAACGGGGGCATCCAGCATGCGGGAATAAGCAGGAAATGCCGTGCCTGCAAAGTGGCGGTACTGGGAGAGGTTTTCTTTTGCTTGGGAGATCAGGGCAGGGGGGAGTTCGCCCATGGCTGAGATCAGTTCAAGGCCCGTAATAATGTTTTCCGTATGGCTGGCCGCGGTTTTGAGCCGGGCCGGATCGGGTGTTAAAACCGCCTCCTCAAACTCCTCAAGTTGGGCCTTGAAGGCGGTGAGGGTTTCTTGGGCATGGAGGGCGGCCGGGAAGAAATGCTCGGTGACGAGGTAATTTTTGTTCTGGGTATACTGCTCCATCCAGACATTCTGCACCATGACGATAATGAAGCCCCCGAAAATAATGGCCATGGTAAACCAGATCTTCCAGGCGATGCCCAGGGTTCGCTTCGGGGGGTGTGCTGTGGCTGGGGGGTGTAAACGGGTCATTGGCTTAGGGTAGACTTTTTTGTCCGGCTACATTTGTCTTCAGCCACGGGCAAGACAATGAATGGTAATGTCTGAATTTAGAGGGGTGAACCTGGCTGGTGAACGTCGTGGTTATGGCCCATCCTCCGGTTAAGGGCTGAAGTTCGATGCTCATGAGAATCCCATGATAATGTATCATCGGTGGCCCATGGGGGGAAGGATTTGTTGTCAGCCGGGGGGTGGCAGTGTAGATTGGGGCCATGAATTCTATAGCTGATCCTGTGCTGCAGGCCACCCTGAAAAATGTCTTTGGTTTTCCCTCCTTTCGCGCCAACCAGGCGGAGATTGTCCGCGCCATTATGGCTGGTGATGATGTCTTTGCCGTTATGCCCACCGGTGGCGGTAAATCCCTGTGTTACCAGCTACCCTCATTGCTTCTTGACGGGGTGTGCCTGGTGGTCAGCCCCCTTATCTCCCTGATGAAGGACCAGGTGGACCATGCCCTGGCCGTAGGCATCAGGGCCGGCTTTCTCAATAGTTCCCTGCCCGTGTCAGAACGGCGGGAGGTGGAGCGCCGTTTTCGCAATGGTGATTATGATCTCCTCTACCTGGCCCCGGAACGCCTCAAGACAGAATCCTTTATGGCCATGTTGCGCCAGGCCCCCATCTCCTTTGTGGCCGTGGATGAGGCCCATTGCCTGTCAGAATGGGGCCATGATTTCCGTCCCGACTACCTCTCCCTCTCTGTCTTGAAAGATGTCCTGCCCCAGGTGACAATAGCTGCCTTTACGGCCACGGCCACCAGCCAGGTGGGGGAGGATATTGTCAAGCGTCTCCAGCTCCAAGAGCCGTTTCAGGTAAGGGCCTCCTTTGATCGCCCTAATCTCATCTATAAGGTGCTCCCAAAGGACAATGTCCTAAGCCAGATTGGCCGGGAGGTGCGGCGTCATCCGGGCGAGGCCGGCATTGTTTACCGTCTCAGCCGTAAGGATGTGGAAAAGACCGCCTTGTCCCTGCAGGAGATGGGCATACAGTCCCTGCCGTATCATGCGGGCCTGAGCGGCGGGGAGCGTCATCAAAACCAGGAGGCCTTTAACCGGGATGGGGTCCAGGTGATCGTTGCCACCGTGGCCTTTGGTATGGGGATTGATAAGTCCAACGTCCGCTATGTCATCCATGGCGATCTGCCCAAAAACATCGATGGCTATTACCAGGAGACAGGCCGGGCTGGCCGTGATGGTGAACCTGCCCACTGTCTGCTGTTGTACAGTCGCAGCGATATGGTGCGGCTGGGCAATTTCATCACCCAGCTTGAAGAGCGGCGCGAGCAGGATGCCGGCTGGCAGAAGCTTGGCCAGATGGCCGATTTTGCCGAGAGGCATAGCTGCCGCCGCCGCCAGTTGCTGGCCTATTTTGAGGAGGAGTATGGCCCTGATAATTGCGGGGCCTGCGATGTCTGCCTCCAGGGTGTTGAAGAGGTGGATGCCACCACTGAGGCCCAGATGGTGCTGTCCGCCATCTATCGGACCGGCGCCCGCTTTGGCGCCGGGCATATCATTGATATTGTTGTGGGGGCAAAGACCAAGAGAATAAGAGAGTTGGGTCACATCAAGCTCAAGACCCACGGGGTGGGCAGGCATCACCCCAAACCGTATTGGCGCCGTCTTGTCGATGCCCTGCTGGTAAGCGGCAGCCTGAAGGCGGTGGGGGATAAATTCCCCATCCTGGAGATTGCCAGCCAGGGTGAGGCCATTCTCTATGGCAAGGAGTCCTTTTCCTTCTCCCAGCTTATTGGACTGCCCGGCGAGGCCGCCGTACGGTCAGCGCCGTCAGGTGATAAAGGCTATGATCAGGGGCTTTTTGCGGTCCTGCAAGAAATTCGCCGGGGGCTGGCTGAAAGGGATAAGGTGCCGCCCTATGTGGTCTTTTCCGACCGCTCCCTGCGGGAGATGTGCCAGTATTTTCCAGAAACCGCTGAAGAGATGCCGGCGATCCACGGGGTCGGCATGGTCAAGCTCGAGCGCTACGGGGCGCCATTTCTCAGGGAGATCGGCCAGTGGCTGGCAGACCATCCTGACATCAAAAAACAGGAGATGCCTGCCTGTGCACCTCCGCCAAACAGGGGCAAGAAGGCTAAGAAACCCGGCAAGACCATGCTGGAGAGTGGGGCTTTGGCCCGGCAGGGATTTTCCGTTGGAGAGATCGCCAAACAGCGGGGCATCAAAGAGGTAACGGTTGCCGGCCATCTTGAGGCCTTTCTTGAGCAGGGCAATGGGCTTGATCTTGCCCTGTTGGTCAGCCCGGAAAAACAGGAGCTCCTGCGCCAGGCCTATGGGGAGCACGGTTTTGAGTATCTCAACCCGGTGGTGGAGGCCTTGGCCGGCCAGGTGGGCTATGACGAGGCCCGTATCATGCGCGGCTTTCTGCGGAGCCTGAACAGCGAATAATGGTGTTTTTTATGTTATGGCCGGCGTGTTTGCCAACAAGGTAAATGGCCAAACAAAGGTTGAGGATGAAGGGTGTCTTGAACGGGACAACCAACTATTCAAGACACCCTTAACAGCCGTGCTTGCGCAGGAAGTCTTCCACCATCTCGTTCATGACATCGATCTGGTTGCGGTCGCCTTCGTTGATGATGATCCAGGAACAGCGCTGAAAGGCGCGGTGGAGGTCAGCATGGATTTTCAGCCTCAGCTCGGCCAGAACCACGGTTGACTCTTCGGGGGAGGAGGTCATGGATCAGGCCTTTTTGCCGACGGCCATAAGGATGGCGCCCAGGGCGTTACCAACCTGGTAATGGTCAGGGAAGACCACCTGGGTTCCCAGCCGTTCTGCAACCTGGGGAAGAATGAAGCGGGCTGCCGCGCCAATGCCGACAATGCTCAGCTTGAGCTGGAAGCGAAGGTCAAGCACCGGGCTTTTTTGGTAACCGGGGTAAAAGCCGGAAAGGCTTTTGCCGGTTTCGCCCATGAGGATATGGTCAAGGATCGCGGCCTCGATCTTCCTGCCGAGTTGGTCAAGGACCTCCCTGGCAAATTCTTCAACACCCATACCGCACTCGGCAGCCAGGATTTCGGCTCCCTGCCTGGCCCTGTCCCTGTCGCCAAGGCCAAGCTCGCCCAGGACATGGAGGGCGTCGGTGGGGGTGAAACCGGTTTCAAAGGCGAGCTGCATCTTGACCAGGTCGCGCAGATGACTGACCAGGGTAATCTCCGCCATTTTGAAATGGCTGGTCAGCATGGCAGGGGTGGCAGGGCCATGTTTGTGGAGATGCTCCAACACCGGGTCATGGCTGGCCTCTTCTGCGCTGAGATCCGGAGAGATGGCAATGAGACGGGATTGCAAGCCCTTACCAAGCCATTCGTTGGGGGGGGCGATCTCTGGGGCCATGGCCAGGGGCAAAACACGATCCGGCCCCACGGCGAGATCACCCTTTGCATCCAGGGCCGCATGGCTGTCGCCGCCGGCGCCCACGGTGGACATCTTCACCGAGTCAACATGGGTCTGCCAGCCGCCGATGAGGCTGCCGTCCTCGGTGATACTCGGTTTTCTGTCATTAATCATAGTGACATCAGTGGTGGTGCCGCCCACATCAACAATCACCGCGTCATCAGAAGGGGCAAAGCTCAGGCCATACCATGCCGTTGCTGCCGGGCCGGAGGCCACGGTGGAGGCCGCCTGCCGCGACGTCTCAGCAATATTCATGGGGGTGGCATTGCCCCGGACAATCAAGACATTATGGGCCAGACCCAGGGCCACCAGGGCATCCTGCATGCCCACCAGAAAATCCTCCATCACCGGTCGCAGGCGGGCATTTAACACCGCTGTGGCCGCCCGCTCCTTGACGCCGGGACGCTGGGAGACCTCATGGGACATGAAGACGGGTTGAGGGTCAATCATGCTTATGGCCTTGGCCATCACCTTTTCGTGGGCCGGATTCTTGATACTCATGGCCGCACACACCACATAGGCATCAACATGGTCCTTCAGATCGCTGATGGCCTGGATGACAGCCTCCATATCCAGGGGGGCTTCCTCCTCGCCCTGGACATTATGACCGCCATCAATATAGAGGGTGGACACCACCGGCAGGCTGAAATGGCGGGCAAAACCGGCAACTATGAGGCCGACGTTGTCCCCCTTGTTCTCCACCACGGCATTGGTGGCCAGGGTGGTGGAAACCGCGACCAGGTCAATGTCCTGGGGCTTAACCTTGCTGTTGACCAGGATATCACGCAGACACAGGGAGATGCCGCGGCTTAATTCGAAATGGGTGGTGGGGCTTTTTGCCGTTGCCAGCACAGAATTGTCGGCAAGGTCGATTAAAACGCCATCGGTGTAGGTGCCGCCGGTATCGATGCCAATGCCATATTTTTTATCAGCCATTATTTTTTTCTTTGGTATATTTTGCTGGGAAAGGGTTTCCTGATTTCTTTACAGTAAAGAGGTGGCAAGGCAAAGTCTTTTTATTGTTGGCCTTTCTCCTTACCTTATCCTTGACCGCTCTTTTATAAGCATATTAGAATGATACGAACTTATCCTTGAACCTACTTTACCCTATGCCCGCTATAGACCCTGCCACCCAAAAATATCTTGACAAGATCCGCGAATATATCGACCGGATGCCCAGTCTCTCCACCACAGTCACCAAGGTCCTGGAGGTCTGTAATCAGCCCACCACCTCGCCCAATGACCTCAACCGCGTTATTTCCCTTGACCCGGTTCTCACCGGCCAGGTCCTAAAGCTGATCAACTCCGCCTATTATTCCCTGCCCAACCAGATTACCTCCCTGACCCGGGCCATCATTATGCTGGG
>JAUVQZ010000012.1 GCA_030597865.1 Pseudomonadota bacterium
AATCGGCAAGCCAGCTACCTGCAGGAGAATTATCCGCAGGAGGCCTTTGTCCTGTTAATGGCCATGGCAAAGAGCCATCCCAAGGAGGCTGTGGTTCATTTCTACCTGGCTAAGCTCTATGCGGGCCGCTATGAGTCCCGCAAGGCAACAGCCGCCTATCAGCGTGCCCTGGAGCTGGATCTGGAATTAACCGAGGCCTATTTTAACCTCGGCTATATCTATGCCTCGGTAGGTAAATATGATAAGGCAGAGAAGATGTATGAACAGGTTGTCGCCCTGGCGCCATCCTATCTTGATGAGGCCCTGGTTAATCTGGCTGTCACCCAGCGTAAGCAGAATAAGATGGTTGAAAGTGTCCACTCCCTGCAGCAGGCCTTGAAGGTGAATCCGGATAATCAGCTTGCCGCCAAGAAGTTGCGGCAGTGGCAGCAGTAAGCAGCAAAGGGGCCTAAAATGTCTTGGGTGCAGAACATGATCACAGGTAACCAGCGGCGATGGACAGGCAAGATCCCCGCTTTTTTTTGCTGCCTCCTCGTTTTTTTAATGCTTTCGGGGTGTCAAACCACCAAGGTCGATGAGTGGAAGCCGGTGCGCAGCCAGCAGAAAAACCAGGTCCACACGGTGACCTGGGACAGTGAGAATCTGCAGGTTATTGCCAAATGGTACACCGGGGCGGAAAAAAACTGGAAAGAGATTGCCAATGCCAACCCCAATATTCTCCCGGCCCAGCTGAGTTCCGGTGACAGGGTTCTTATCCCCCCCTCCCTGCTGAAAACCCGGGCCGCCATGACCAGGAGTTTTCTCGAAGATTGGCAGCGTTCTGTAAGGCTGAGAGCAAAGCCGGCGAAGGTGAAGGGGAAAGGCGAACCCGCCCCCCTCCTTGTGCCCAAGCTTCATAAGCTGAGGCAGCACCGGGACCCTGTTGAGCAGGAGGCCCCCCTTGACCTCAAGGAGCCCGAGGATGAGGGCGATGATCTTGAACTCTTTGGCCCCAAATAAGCAGGGGCCCATGGTGCGATTATGAGAAGATCCCTTCCCTTTACACCTCCATCCTTGCTACTCCCTCTGGTTTTTGGCTTGGCAATTGTTGCTGCCCTGCCATGCCATGCCGAGCAGGAAAGCATGCGCACCAGTGAGGTGGATAAGATCCTCGCCACAACGCGCATCTTTGAGCAGAAAAATCTCAACAGAAAGAGCCTGAAAAATTACGACTTTAACCATAGCCGTTTTTCCCAGTCGAGCATGGTTGGGGCCCGCTTTGATGACGCCAAATTTAATGGCGCCCTTATTCTCACCAGTGATTTGAGCGGATCATCCTTTGTGGGTGTCGATCTGAGCGGCAGCAAGCTGGAGACGGTGGTTGTTGAAGGCAGTGACCTGCGGCAGGGCAGCCTTAACCGGATGAGCCTCATTGGTGGCAAGCTTGCCGGTACCAATCTAAGTCAGGCCAATCTGCAAAGGATTTTCGTTGAGAAATCTGATTTAGATAAGGTCAATCTGACCGGGAGTGATATCAGCAATGGTGCGTTCCATGATGTCTCCCTCCATGGGGCCCAGCTTGTCAAGGCAGACCTCCACGGTCTTGATCTGGTCAATGTTCGTCTGGGGGCGACAAACTTCAGGCAGGCCAATTTAGGCGGTGCCACCCTGCGCCATGTTACGGATAGCGGCGGTGGGGTGAAGACAAGTTTTTCTGAGGCAAATCTTAACCATGCCCTTGTCTTTGACAGTCAGCTTGGCGGCATAGATGCTCGCAATGCCTATCTCTACGGGGCCTATGTCAAGGATGTCGTTTTTGACGGAGCTGATTTCAGTAATGCCATTCTGGACAATGCCTTTCTGAGCGGCGTAAATATGTCCAGGGTGGATCTGCGCTTTGCCTCATTGGTGGATATCTCCTGTGCCGATGTTACTTTTGCCGGTGCCCATTTGGGCAATGCCAATCTGGATAGTTCCGACCTTCGCGATGTTGACATGGCTGGCGCCCTTCTGCCCCAAAGCCGGTTGAGCAATGCCAATCTCTCAGGGGTTACCCTGAGCAAGGCCCAAATGGCCAAGGCGGAGCTGGAAAACATCAACATCGTTGACTCCACCTTAATAGAGGTTGATCTGGCCGGTGCCAACCTTGAAGGTGCCGAGATTAGCGCCACCAATATGGACAGGGCCAGGTGCCCGAACTGCCAGCTCACCGGTATTACCCTTCGTAATAATTCCATGGTGAGGGTTGATTTCCGGCAGGCAAGCTTCACGGACACTACCTTGGTTAATCTGCAGGTTGGCGGCGCTAATTTCAGCGGCGCGGATTTTTTTGGGTCCACCTTCCGGGAGTTGCAGGGCAAGGATGTTGATTTTAGCAAGGCCAATTTGGGCAAGATGCACCTGGAGAAATGTGATTTCAGCCAGGGGAATTTTCAGGGGGCCCTCTTTGCAGAGAGCCGTTTCAGCCAGGTTAATCTCCGGTCCGCACGTTTGCAGAATGTTATCTTCAGAGATATGGATCTTCGCGGCCTCGATCTCCGTGGTGCTGATCTTAGTGGCGCTGACTTAACGGGCGCTAATCTGAAAAATGTTGATTTAGGGGGGGCGATCCTTGACCGGGCGGTGCTGCGCGGTGCTGATTTGAGCATGGCCTCCCTGGAGGGTGCCAGCCTTCAGGGGGCAGATTTAAGG
The DNA here is from genome assembly GCA_030597865.1 of Pseudomonadota bacterium. Taxonomy (GTDB): domain Bacteria; phylum Desulfobacterota; class Desulfobulbia; order Desulfobulbales; family SURF-16; genus BM506. The sequence continues at coordinate 2,671 of JAUVQZ010000012.1, forward strand.
GAAGGCAAGCTGTACAATGCCAACCTGAAGGGCGCAAAAATGGCCTCAGCCCGCCTGGGGCAGGCTGATTTGCGGAAGGCCGTCCTGACCGGGGTCCTCTTTAAGGGGGCCACCCTTGTGGGGGCCGATTTCCAGGGGGCTGATGTCAAAAATGCCGATTTCAGCGGTTGTGATCTTTCCAGGGTCATTCATCTCAAACAGGCCCTTAACCTTGACCGGGCCAAGGGCCTGGCCGCCAACGGCAACTGATCTTACCATCCATGTCGTGGTCCTTGCTCAGTTGTCGCACCGCTCCTCTCCCTGCCCTATGGTTTTCCGATGTCCCATCCCGTGCCCAGGCCCTTGCCTTCTTTGCCCTGCCTCGTTCCCTGACATAGATCGTTGGCAATAATGTGCCGGTCATATGGCTATATCAGTCTTTGCCTGTCTGCTGACTTGCTGTGAAGGGTTTAGGGGGCACTTCCAGGCGGATACGGGGTTGGGCAGCCGGGACTATTCTTGAAGTTTGTCATGAAATTCGACGCTGCGCCGGCATTCCTGGAGAAGGGAGAGGGCAACAATGAAATGGATGATGACAAAAAAGGTGAGAAGGGCAACCCTTTCCCGAACCACAAAGAGATAGATGCAGAGATGGACCGCTAAACTGATGAGGACAATAATACGCAGTGGCAGCACCCATTTCAAACAGATGACTGAACGGTAAGAGGTGGATTTTTTAAGAAATTTTTGGCAGCAGCCCATGGTGGAAATCCTCGCGTAATAAGGGTAGTATAGATGGCTATAAATGGGCAAGGAGGATTTTTCCTCCAGGAAGGAGCATTGTCCAAAGCGTTTTGGACCTGGTGTCGTAACGGCCCAGGCGCGAAAAAGGGCCCACAGGGTGTGGTAGTTCAGGGTTGACGCGATACTAACATGGCAGACGGCTGTTTTTCATCAAGACAGGGGAAAGAGGGTGTGTATTGTGAAGCGGTTCTGGTTTTTTTTACAAAAGGAAAATCTCCATTACGTGCTCCTGTGGGTCGTCATTCTGGTGTCGTTGAGCGCCACGATGATTGCCCTGCTCGAGCCAGGGCTCAGTCTGGCAGATTCCATATGGTGGTCCATTGTAACCCTGACCACCGTTGGTTACGGTGACTTTTCACCTGTCACGGTCGGTGGACGGTTGGTGGCCGTGGTTATCATGTTTTTTGGTATCGGCTTGCTCGGTATGCTCAGTGCAACCCTGGCAAGTATCCTGATAAGTAAAAGATTAAGGGAAAATAAAGGTATGTCTTCATACAGCTTCAAAGGTCATATTGTCATCTGTGAATGGAATCACCGGGCCCGGGCCATTATCAAAGAGTTGCGGGGTGATAGTCAGACCAAGGGGACGCCTGTCGTGCTTATTGCCGATATTGATGAAAAACCCCTTGCTGATTCGAATCTTTATTTTATCAAGGGTTGTGTTAACGAAGAAACCCTGGAAAAGGCCGGGGCAGATCAGGCCGGGACCGTGGTTATTCTCGGCAATGACCACCTTGAGGAGACGGCACGGGATGCCAAGGTGGTCCTCTCTACCCTCACTGTTGAATGCACCTGTCCGGATGTCTATACCGTGGTGGAGCTGGTTGACGAGAAGAATGGCCGTCATTGCCAGCGGGCCCAGGCCGACGAGATTATTATTGGTTCTGAACTTTCAAGCCATCTCATCGCCAGCGCTGCCATCAATCACGGCATCAGCCACATCGTTTCCGAGATGCTTTCCACCCAGTACGGGAATGATCTCTACAGCATGCCGTTGCCCACGGAGCTTGTTGGCAAAAACTTTCTTGATGTTCTGAGCAGGATAAAAAAACAGTATGGCTCCACTGTGCTGGGTGTCCAAAAGGGTAAGGCGGGCAAGGTGGTGAGTAATCCGCCGGTGGAGTATGTCGTTGACCAGGGAGATCAACTCATTGTTATTGGTGATCGCCAGTCTGGCAAGTAGGGAGGCCGGTCTGGAAACTGGCAAAATGATTTGGCCATGTTCCCCCCCTCTAGGCCGGATTTGTCCCTGTTTTTGATTATAAAAAGAGAGTAGCGTGCCAAATAAAATGAAAAGGGCTCTTTTAAAGACAGCTATTATCCTCACCGTGCTTGTCATGGTCCCCAATGCCTGGGCCCATAAGATCTATCTGAAAAATGGTAAGATTGTTAAAACGGCGGTCTGCCGGGTGGAGGGTAATTTCGTTGTCTATGAGAAGTATGGCGGCACCATTGCCATTGCCATGGATGAGGTGGAACGTATTGAGTTCGATCAGCCGCCCGCGCCCAAAAAGGAAAAGCCGCCAGCACCTGGGGCAACGGCGACCCTGGTCGATTATCACGACCCCTCTGGAGTGGTTGCTGCGGATGATAGCGGCGGCGAGAGCTATGATGAAAAGGATCTCCACGCCAGGTTGACCAGGGCCTTTCAGCCCCAAACCCCTATTGAAAAGGCCAATCTTGCCACCGTCTCCATCGAGTCCGCCCTCGGTTCCGGCTCTGGTTTTTTTATCAGTAATGACGGCTATATTATCACCAATAGACATGTGGTCCGGCTTCCGCAGAAAACAAAGGTGGAGAGTGTAAAGAGGCTAAACGAGGCCAAGGGTGTCCTCCGCGATGTTGAGGCCTCCTTGAAAAATGAGAAAGATCGCCTGCAAAATACCGAGAAAAATCTGCGGCGGGACAGGGCCTCACTCCGTAAGGCCATTGCCGGCAAGGCAAGCCAGTCCCAGATCAACTCCATGCGCCGGAATATCAGGGCCAACGAAGATTATTTTAAGCTGTGGCGTAAATCCTACCAGAAGAGGCTAGGCGAATATAAGCTTGCCAGGAAAGAGGTGAAAGAGGCAACCGGGCAGTATCGCAAGATCGTCACCACCATGAAGAGCCGCCGGTTTTATAAGGTCTATCTGGCTGATGAGACAGAGCTTGATGCCTACCTGGTCAAGGTCAGCCAGAAATATGACCTGGCCCTGTTGAAACTAAATGGCTATACCACTCCCCTTCTCCAGCATGTCCGTTCCACCACCATTTCCCGGGGCTCGACCCTGTATGCCATTGGTAATCCCATTGGCCTGCGTAATTCTGTGACCTCCGGGGCCCTTTCCGCCTTTCGGGATGAATTCATCCAGACCAACGCCGACATCAATCCAGGTAATAGCGGCGGCCCCCTGGTCACCGAACAAGGTATGGTTATTGGGGTGAATACCAAAAAACTGATCTCCCCCCATGCAGAGGGGCTCGGTTTTGCCCTTGATATCAAGTATGTCCTTCAGGAGTTTGGCAGTTATATTGATAGCGATCAATAAACTACACCCCAAGATGCATAACCCCCATCCTGTAAGCGTTTCAGGGACATCCCCATGTGCGTGATCGATATATTGGCTCCAGGTAGGCCATGGGCATTTTGCAGATAGGCATCCAGGGTCTTGCCTGGATTGTTTGAGGATCAGGAGGGGCCCCAGGGCACTCTGGGCTTTGTGATAAATATGCCGGAAAACCATTGAGCTTGATGGCGCCTTCATTATATCATTACGCCTGGAACCGGTTTTTGTGGCAGTGACTATGTATGAAAGACGGAGGTAGTAATGGCATTATTTAGATGGGATAACAGCTATAGCGTAGGTGTGGCCGAGATTGATCAGCAGCATCAGCAGCTCATGGCCTTGATTAACGAACTCAATGACGCCATGTCGCAGGGCAAGGGGCGCCAGGCGGTGGGTGAAATTCTTGGCAAACTTATCAGCTACACCGCCAGGCATTTTAGCGATGAAGAAAGGCTTCTGAGTCAGCATGGCTATCCTGAGTATGAGGGGCATAAGGCCAAACATGCCAAGATGGTGGACAAGGTGAAGGCCCTGCAGAAAGATGTCGATTCCGGCAAGCTAACGGTTTCTGCGGATGTGATGAAATTTCTTCAGGACTGGCTCAGTAAGCACATCAAGGGCACGGATATGAAATATGGATCATTTCTCAATGGCAAGGGTGTTCATTAATCACCTGGCCATAGCCACATCGTATAAAAAAAGGGAGATGCCGACGGCATCTCCCTTTTTTTTGTGTGGTATGGGTGGAGAACGGTTTAGCTGCGCAGGAAGTTGAGGGCCGAGCCCGCCTTGAACCAGTCGATCTGCTCCTTGTTACAGGAATGGTGCAGGGCTATTTCCTCGCTGCTGCCATCGTTATGATGGAGTACGGCAGTGATGTTGCTGCCCGGCGCCAGTTCGGTGAGGCCGTTGATGTCAATGACGTCATCCTCCAGGATTCGCTCATAGTCATCCACCTTTACAAAGGTAAGGGGCAGCACCCCCTGTTTCTTGAGGTTGGTCTCATGGATACGGGCAAAGCTTCTGGTGATCACGGCCCGGGCCCCCATATGGCGGGGGCTCATGGCCGCATGCTCCCGGGAGGAGCCTTCGCCGTAGTTGGTGTCACCCACCACCAGCCAGTTCTTGGCGGCGGCGGTATAGTCACGGGCCACCTCGTTCACCGCCTTGTTGTCACCGCTGAGTTGGTTTTTGCTGGTGCCCACCCCATCGGTGAAGGCGTTGACCGCGCCGGTGAGCATATTGTCTGAAATATTGTTCAGATGACCCCGGAATCGTAACCAGGGCCCGGCCGGGGAAATATGATCGGTGGTGCATTTTCCCTTGGCCTTGATCAGTAGCTGCAGGCCTTCAAAATTTTTACCATTCCAGGGGGCAAAGGGGGTGAGCAGGGCCAGGCGCTCGGAGGCGGGATCCACAAGAACCTCCACATGGGAGCTGTCCAGCGGTGGCGCCAGAAAACCCTGGTCATCGTGGATAAAGCCGCCTGCCGGAACCTCGGCCACCTGGCCGGGACTCTGCAGGGTAAAGGTGGAGCCGTCCGCCGCCTCAAGCTCTTCTTCAAAGGGGTTGCAGTCCATCCTTGCCACGCAGGCGTAGGCCATGGCCGTCTCTGGGCTGCCGATAAAGGCGCAGGTCTCCGGGTTGCCATCGGCGCGTTTGGGGAAGTTGCGGTTGTAGGAGGTGACAATGGAGTTTTTAGTTCCTGTTTTGACATCATCCCGCTGCCATTGGCCGATGCAGGGGCCGCAGGCATTGGTGAGAATGACGGCGCCGATATCTTCAAGATTTTTGAGAATACCATCCCGTTCAATGGTGGCCCTGACCTGCTCTGAGCCGGGAGAGATAAAGAGCGGCACCTTGAGCTTGGTCCCCTTTTCCAGGAGTTGATCGGCCATGGCGGCAATACGGCCCATGTCCTCATAGGAGGAGTTGGTGCAGGAGCCGATCAGGGCGGTGGTCATATTGGTGGGCCAGCCACCTTCTGCCATGTGCTCAGCCATTTTTGAGATGGGCGAGGCCAGGTCCGGCGAGTGGGGGCCCACCAGATGGGGTTCCAGTTCGCTGAGGTTGATCTCGATAATCTGGTCGTAATAGGTCTGCGGATTGGCCGTAACCTCGGGGTCAGCAACCAGCAGATGACGATACTCTTCGGCCAGTTTAGCGGTTTCGTTGCGGCCGATGGCCTCAAGATAGGCAGCCATCCGTTGGTCATAGGGGAAGGTTGAGGTGGTGGCGCCGAGCTCTGCACCCATATTGCAGATGGTGGCCTTACCCGTGCAGGAGATGGATGAGGTGCCTTCGCCGAAATATTCAATGACCCGGTTGGTCCCCCCTGAGCAGCTCAGGATGGAAAGAAGTTTCAGGATGACGTCCTTGGGGGCGGTCCAGCCGTTCAGGGCGCCGGTGAGCTTGACCCCAATAATTTTAGGGTGCAGTACCTCCCAGGCCAGGCCCACCATGACATCCACGGCATCAGCGCCGCCCACACCACAGGCAAAGCCGCCCAGGCCGCCCGCATTGGGGGTGTGGGAGTCAGTTCCCAGCATCATCTGGCCGGGAAAGGCGTATTGTTCAAGGACCACCTGGTGGATAATGCCGGCCCCGGGTTTCCAGCAGCCAAAGCCATATTTCTGGGAGGCCGAGGCCAGGAAGTCGTAGACCTCCCGGTTCTGGATAATGGCCGTTTCAAGATCGTTTTTTGCACCCTTGTGGGCCTGGATGAGATGGTCGCAGTGAACCGTCACCGGCACGGCGGCCTCGTCCTGGTCGGCCAGCATGTACTGGAGAATGGCCATCTGGGCCGTGGCGTCCTGGAGGGCGACACGGTCGGGCCTGGTCTTGATATAGGAAGAACCGGGTTCAAGCTCAGCGGCTTTTGGATCGTCAAGATGGCCGTAGAGAAGTTTTTCTGTATAGGTAAGGGGACGATTGAGGCGCTCACGGATAATGGTGAGGTTCTCCTCCATTTTTTTATACACCCCTTCAACAAATTGCGGGGTGGAATCAACAGCACTGCTCATTGGATTTTTCTCCTTCGATATAAAGGCGGTAAGGCCTATTTTTTCCATAAGATGGTTCAGCGGATTTCTTTATAAAATTCCTTGAGATCCTGTCCCAGGAATTTTTTTATCCTGTTGAGGTTGCGGCGGTGGGCCGCAAAGATCTGTCCCAGGCCTGCACTGCCCAGGAGTCCCACCACATGGTCTTCCACCTTTTCCCAGAGGTGACGACGATAATCGCTCTCCAGGGTCACAAGGCTGCGGGGATTTTCCAGACGCTGCTTCAGGAGGCGGGGAAAGGTAATCCTGGACAGCCAGATCCAGAAGGCCATGATGACAAGGGTGACCCCGGCCAGCGGCAAGGTGAGATGGCTGAGGCCCACCTGGCCCTGGATCAGGGCCTCAAGCATACTTTCTTCAGGGAAATTAAAGAGAAGTTTGCTGAGCAGGCCACTGAAGAAAAAGGCAAGGATGGAGGCCACGGCGGTAAGTTTGCCGATGTCGAGCAGTTTCGTCCGCACTTGGCTGCTGAAATTGACCATGGCCTCGCAGGTCAGTTGCAGCTCGTTGACCTGGCGATCAATGTCCTGGAGGATGTGGAAAACGCGAAATTTCGGGGCAGTGAGGATTTTGTTTTTCAACTGATCCCGTTCCTGGCTCCATGGCGCTGTGTCAAGGCCAGGACGTTGGGAGTCCGGGGCGCAGGTCAGGAAGATATGGGGGATGTCCTTACGTCCCGTCATCTGCGAGAGGTTCCAGCATAATGTGCCGTAGGAACGAACCAGGTCGCTGGTTGAGTCACATTCATCAATACGGCTCATGACAAAGACCAGGCGGTCTTCGCCGGCACTCTCCGGCAGGGTGTCGCGGATGGCGGTATAGGTTTCCTTGATGGTTCCGGCCTTGAGCGGATCAAACATCAGCACCACCAGGTCGGCAAGTTTGGCCAAATGCGATATGACGGCCATATAGTCGTAGCCGCGATCCTTCTCCGTGACCGAGTCGAGCATGCCAGGGCTGTCGATGATGGCCATGTCGGTTAAGAGGGGCGTGGCAACCTTTTTCAGGTGCAGGTGGGAGATGAGTTGCTCGCCGAGGGCCTTGAGCTTGGTAAAGGGCAGATTCTCATCATTTACCAGGGATGAGCCGGGAATTTCCTCGCCCGCCACATCAGCGCCGTCATGGGTGATGATGGTGAAGGAGTCATCAGTGGGGGCCTGGCCGGTGCGCTGGATCTCTTCGCCGCTCAGCTCATTAATCAGGGTGGACTTGCCAGAGGAATAATTGCCGATGAGAAGAACGATGGGCTTCCATTTGAGGAGGGAGTCCAAGTCGCTAAAGTCCCGGTTATACTTCTCAAAAAGTGGCAGCAGGGTCTGGTGGATTCTGCGTTTAAGTAGATTTTGCAGTTCCTTTTCATCCATGGCAGGCCTTCCTTGTGGCAGAGACGAGGGACAGAAGGCCACAGAGGCCCTCTGGAGCCCAGGAGGGGATTGTCTAAACACTACTTTTTACCTTGAACACCTCGGTAAAACAAGGAATTTGATTTTGAAAAGGGGCTGGATGGGAGGAGACAGGCAGGGGTAAACAGGCTGGTGTGAGGCGGAAAAAGAGCCGGGGCAAGGCTGAATTTCCCTTGGCATGAAGAGAGGTGGAGATGGGTAACAGCTGTGAGGTGTTGGGCAAAGGCTATCCAGGGATGGAAACGATTTTCAGCCCTGCGCCATTTGTCGTTGTCATGCTTTGCCGCCCGAGACCTGGGGAGGGGCTTTACATTTCTGTGACAATACCGTCTAGGAGTCAAAGATACGCATATCATGACGGCTTGGTTCAAATTCGGGGGTAAAGGTGTTGCGGCGGATGGTGACCTGGTGGATGCACTGGCCTGGGGAGTCATCCCTGTCATGGCCTGTTGGCTGTAATTTGCTGATATAGGATTCGCCACTCATCAGCATGGCCAGATGCATGGATCGGGCGTTCCATGACTCGCCCTCGGCAAAGCGCAGGGCAAGGCTCTCATCCCCTTTGATGCTTGGGACGAGGAGGGCGCCTTGGCGGACAGCGGCCAACTGACGGTCTGTTTTATTGGGGGGCAGCTTCTTCATGGTAAACTCCTTCGTTGCAATACCGTACTGGCGGCTATCCTGAGAGTATCACTCCTGGCAGGATTCTGTACATCGTGAAAGTATAGCGTACATGAGAGATATTGAGAAAAAAATGGGTGAAGTGTTTATTCTTGTTTAGGTGTTTGTTTAGTCTTTCTAAGCGATCAGGCAGGGGATGATAATGATTTGAAAGGCCCTGCTTTTCTGGTACAACAGGAGGCGCTTGTAATCTTATGAAATAATAGGCTGTTTTTGGCATATGGCCATGGAGGGCCCTGCTTTCCCCTCTCTTTTTAACGGCAAACCCCCTAACTAAATCAGGCAGGTATCGCTGCCGGAAACGGTTTTGAGAAAAAATAAAAAATGCTGGAATATCCCCAAATAGACCCTGTACTTTTCAAAATCGGCCCCTTGGCCCTGCATTGGTATGGGCTTATGTATGTTCTGGGCTTTGCTGCCACCTTCTTCCTGGTGCGCCGTCAGATCCGCCTCCATGCCATTGAAGAACTTGCCCCTGTGTTTGAGAACCTGAACATGGTGCTTCTCATCAGCCTTGTCCTTGGGGGCCGCCTGGGCTATGTGCTTTTTTATAATTTTTCCTATTACCTTGACCACCCCCTCCAGATTGTCAACACCTTGGGCGGGGGCATGTCCTTCCATGGCGCCCTGTTAGGTGTTCTTGTCGGTGGGTTCTGGTTCTGTAAACGCCATAAACTGCATTTTTTGAAGATGGCCGACCTCTATGTGGCCACCATTCCGGTTGGACTTGGCCTGGGAAGAATCGGCAATTTCATTAACGGTGAATTGTACGGCCGGGTCACGGAGATGCCATGGGCCATGGTCTTTCCCGGCGGCGGTCCTCTTCCCCGCCATCCATCCCAGCTCTACGAGGCCGCCTTAGAGGGGGCACTCCTCTTTGTCCTTCTTGTCTGGATGGCAGCCGTGCAGAGGAAAAAAGGGTGGGGACACGGTTCCATCTTGGCCTTCTTTCTGGTTTACTATGGGATTCTGCGCTCCTTTGTGGAATTTTTCAGGGAGCCGGATGGCCATATAGGTCTCCTGGCCGGTCTGGTAAGCCGTGGTCAAGTGCTCAGCATTGCCATGCTTGGCACTGGTTTACTGCTGTTGCGCTATGTCCTGAAACGTCCGCCATCACCATGATTTTCTTGGCTTAAGGGAAGGCCCACCTCTGATGAACAACAGCTTGCAACGGGATTGAAATGAAACGCTTTCTTTTAAACATCTTTTTTGTACTGACACTTATGACGACAAATACCCTGTATGCCACTGAACTTGCCCCCCATCTTCACAAGGACACCCTTGATAACGGCCTCACCGTCATGGTCAAGGAAATGCCCGGAACCAAGGTTGCCACGGTCCAGATCTGGGTCAAGGCTGGCTCCGTCTATGAGGATGAGTCAGAGGCGGGCATCACCCACCTCATTGAACATATGATTTTTAAGGGGACGCCTACCTACGGCCCTGGCCAGTTGGCTGAAGAGATTGAGGGCCTGGGCGGACGGATCAATGCCTACACCTCCTTTGAAAACACGGTCTACCATGCCACCCTGTCGGCCCGTCATTGGCAGCAGGCCCTGGAGGTGCTGGCCGATTCTGTCCAGCATTCCCTCTTTGACGCCACCGAGCTTGAGCGGGAAAAAAAGGTGGTCCTCGAAGAAATCGGCATGCGCAATGACCGTCCAGGCACCATGCTTTTCCAGTCCCTGATGGAAAATTCATATCAGGTCCATCCCTATCGTCTGCCCATTATCGGCACGGTGGAGAGTGTCAGTGGCTTTAGCCGGGATGATATCCTCCAGTACATGGCCAAGCATTATCATCCAGAAAATATGATGGTTCTGGTGGTGGGGGATGTCAGATATGCCGAGGTGCGCAACACCGTTAACAAGGTCATGGGCTCCCTGGCCAAGGGTGAATATGTCCAGCCCCCCCTGCCCGTTGAGCCCAAGAAACAAGAACCGGCCTTTTTCTCCCTGGCTGCGGACGTAGGGCAGGGCCATCTGGCCCTTTCCTTTCCTGGCACGGCCTTTGTCGATACGGATACGGCGGTTCTTGATGTGATTGCCGCCATTCTCGGCCAGGGTGAAACCTCCCGCCTCTTCCACGAGTTGCGCGACAAGCGGCAGCTTGTCTATGGGGTGAACTGCGCCTCTTTCACCCCTAGATATCCCGGTCTGGTCGAGGTCACGGCGGTGCTGGCTGCCGAAAACATGGAGGCTGCCATGGAGGCAGCCCTGGCAGAGGTCTTTCATCTCAAGTATCTGCCGGTCAGTGATGATGAGCTGAATCGGGTGAAGAGAAATCTGGAGGGTGATTTTGTCTTTAACCTCGAAAGGGCGGAGGGTCAGGCCCGTACCCTGGGCTCCTTTGAGTTTTTGACAGGTGATCCCACCAACACCCTGTATCTTGACCAGATCCGTTCCGTCACCAAGGAGGATATTCTGGCTGTTGCCAATAAATATTTCCGGACAGATGTGGTCACCGGCGGTTTTCTCGCCCCCCATAGTGCAGAGCTTGCCATGGATCAGGAGTCCTTTAAAAAGATTATTGTCCGGGCCGACGAACGGGCCCGGCAGGGGGTGCCGGCCTCCTATGTGGCTGATGCCTATCTGAGCAATGTCCATAGCTTTACCCTGAAAAACGGCTTGACCCTGCTGGTTCGCGAGGATGCCAACGTCGAAACCGTGGCCATCCGGGCCGTTTTTCCTGGCGGGCTCCGCTCAGAAACGGAGATGACAAATGGCGCCTTTGCCTTTATTGCCGAACTTTTTCCAAAAACCACCGAGAAGATTTCAGCCCGTGAGCTCGCTGTCCAGGTGGCTGATATGGCGGGATCGTTGTCCGGCTTTAACGGCAAGAATACCTTTGGGCTCAGGGCGGATTTTCTCTCCCGTTATTTTGAGCCGGCCCTGGAGCTGGTTCGTGATGTGATTATCACCCCTGGCTTTGATAGTGGCGAGGCGGAAAAAATCAGGCCGGAACTCCAGGCCCAGCTTACCCACCAGGAAGATTCTCTTCCCTCCCTGGCCTTTCGGGAATTTAACAGGCTGCTCTTCCAGGGTCATCCCTATGGCCTGAATACCCTGGGGGCCGAAGGGCCGTTGGCGCGTCTCAGGGTCAATGACTTAAAGGCCATCTACAAAGAGCATGCCGTGCCGGATAAAATGGTGCTCACCGTGGCTGGTGCAGTTAAGGCTGGCGAGGTCAGGGAGCTCGTGGAGAATCTGTTCGGTCAGTGGCAGGGGCCGGATTCCAGTGGCCACCTTGCCGAGGAGAGCTTTTTGCCGCCGGAACTTCCTGCTAAACCCGATATTTTCACCATTGAGAGGGACAAGGAGCAGGTTCATATCATCATCGGTTTTCTTGGAACGACCCTGACCAGTGATGATCGATTTGCCCTGGAGGTCCTTGATAATATCTTGAGTGGTCAGAGCGGCCGCCTCTTTGCTGAGCTGCGTGACAAGCAAAGCCTGGCCTATAGCCTGTCCGCCTTTTCCCTTGTTGGCCTGGACACCGGTTCCTTCGGTATTTATATCGGCACCAGCCCGGATAAGCGCGAAGAGGCCATCAAGTCGTTGTGGAAGGAGCTTTATATTGTTATGGAGCAGGAGGTGAGTGATAAAGAGTTGCAGCGGGCCCAGAATGTTCTTATCTCCAGCTATGAGCTGGGGCTCCAGACCCACAGCGACCAGGCCATGGAAATGGCCCTTAATGAGACCTATGGCCTGGGCCAGGATCATGGCAACCGCTATATCCAAGAGATAAGCAAGGTGGATAAGGCAAAGGTCCTTGAGATTGCCAGGAAATACATCCAGCCCGACCATTATGTGATGGTCACTGTCGGTGCAAAGTAGGTAAAAAACTAAAGCGCTAGGGGATCCTGCGTTCACCCCTCAAGGGGGTGCCGAGGAAAAATGGTCCCAGGTAAGCGAGTTCGAAGTCTTCGCTTATCTACGAGACTCCGGGATGCTCACTTACTAAAGTAAGCTCTACCCCAAGGGCACTCGAAGTCTGCGCTTATCTCTTTCAGGGCGCGCTTTCTCACCCCTTTTTGCGCCCAAGGGCATTTGCTTCACGGCACCTTGTCTTTCCGGCGCTCGCTACGTTTTTAATCTCCTTTGGGAGCCTGACAGAAATATTTGTTAACGAATAAACCAAGAAAGCGAGATGAAAATGCTTGAGAAAATGATAGCGCCCTCCATTCTTTCTGCCGATTTTGCGCAGCTGGGTAAGGAAATAAGCGATGTGGTTGCGGCCGGAGCCGATGTCATCCATGTGGATGTGATGGATGGCCATTTTGTCCCCAATATTACCATTGGCCCCCTGGTGGTGGATGCGGTGCGTAAGATCACTGACAGGCCCCTGGACGTCCATCTGATGATCAGCGATCCGGATAAATATATCGAATCCTTTGCCAGGGCCGGTGCTGACTGGATCACGGTCCATGTTGAGACCTGTCCCCATCTCCATCGCACCATCCATATGATTAAGGATTTAGGTAAAAAAGCCGGAGTGGTGCTTAATCCGGCCACCCCGCTCAGCACCCTTGACTATATCCTTGGGGACCTTGACCTGGTGATGCTGATGAGTGTCAATCCCGGTTTTGGCGGTCAGTCCTTCATCCCCTCCACCCTGGACAAATCCCGGGCCTTAAAGAGGATGATTGATGACAGGGGCTTAGAGGTGGGGATTGAGATTGACGGTGGGGTGAGTCCCGCCACCATTGAAGAAATTTCCCAGGCCGGCGTTAATATCTTTGTGGCCGGCTCTGCGGTCTTTGGCGCTGAGAACTACAGGGATGCCATTTCTGCCCTAAAGGGTAAGTGGTAGGAATTCAACTTTAGCCCCGGGATCTGCCTTTGACCGGCTCCCTGGCGCTTAGGGCTGAATGGGGAAAATATACTACTCCAGGTGGGGTTTTACGGTAAGCTGTGATGGGTATAAAAAAAGGTTCATCATCGAAGTCCGGCAAGATGGGTAGCCGCGACTTTGAAGGCTAACATCCTCCCCCTCCCAGGCATTTTTTCCGTGGTTTCCGTGGCAAAAACAAAGTCATTCCCACATATTGACGAAGAGCCTAAAAAAAGGGGGCTGGGGCACTAGGCTCCAGCCCCTATTTGGTTTAATCGTCAAAGGGCCAGGGGAAGTAGCGCCCCTGCATGGGCGGATCTTCCGCCATTTTGCCGTTTTCGCTACGCCAGAGGGCGGTCTGCCTGCGGCTCACCATCTTGACCTTTATCTCCCTGCGAACCTCCTTGCCGGTGTTATCCACGGCCGTAACCACAATGGTGGGGCCGGAATTCGGGTCAGAGTAGAAGGAGGAGGGCATGGTAAAGGCGATTTTAGAGCCCTCCTTGTTCATGGGGCGGAGATCAGTCTTTACTCCGGCCACCTGCTCCCAGATAAATTGCAGGCTTTCCCTGGCCTCATCCCGGCTACCAGTGGCATCAATGATTATATTTTGGCCAACCAGATAGCCGTCAGCAAGATTGGCAATATTGATTTCAGGGGCTGGGCTCCCCAGCTTGACATTGATGGATACTGTCTTGGTGGCAGAGCGGAACCCTCCCTTTTTAAAACGGTAGCGGATGGTGTCCACTGTCTCGATATAGGGATCAGGGGTGAAGAGATGGTTGGTGCGGTCACCCCTTGTCAGGGTGCCCTTTATGGCCGTGTCAACGATCTCCACATGTACCTCCTGGGGGCCATATGGGCTGTTGTTGGCCTCCTGCCAGAGACGGGCCCAGTCAATGGTGACGGCGCCGGTACTGATAGTGAAATACCTAGCGTCTTTGGCCAGTACCTTGGGCCTCTGCGGCCTGAATATTTTCTTCTCAGCCTTTTCTTTTCTCTGCTCCTTTACCACCTCTTTTTTGGCCACGACCGTTGTTATCAGGTCAGGGCCGGTGATGGTTATTACTGCTATGCTACTGGTGTCGGTGCCGTCACTCACCGCGAACTCAAAGCGGTCTTTGCCGGGAAAGGTGTTGTCTGGAAGATAGGTGAGCAGGGGGGCGGTGCCTGACAGCCTGCCATGGAGGGGTTGGCTGGTGATTTCATAGATGAGGGGCTGGTCATCCTTGTCCATGGCGGTAAGCTCAATGGCGAGCTCTCCACCCTTGCTTCCCATGTCATAGGAGGCATTTTCCGTGGATGGGATGAAGTTTTCCACCATCTTCCGGGGAGGCTGTTGGACAGGTTGCCTTATCTCGTTATTGGCCTCCATGGTCTCCTCTGGGCCGGAAAAGAGAAAAAAGAGGCCGATAAGAAGGAGTAAGGCCACACCGCCGCCAATGCCGGCAAGAACACCTCTGTTCATTGCAGCCAGGGCTGCCGGGATCATCAGACCGGTTGCCTTTTTCTTCTTTCCATCATCCCTTGACAGGGGCTCGATATCGCTGTCATCTTCAGCCCCGGACTGCACCATGAAATCGTCCGTGCCTGTGGCGGTTCCTTGGCTGTCGTCAGTGCCAAGTTCAATAAATTCCTGGTCATCGCCCTCGGTCTGGCCAAGCATTTCGGCAAAATCAATTTCCTCTGCCTGAAAGGGGTCATCGTCGTCGATGTCATTATCAATCTCAGCAAAGAGCTGATCCATGTCATCAAGCTCGGCGTCAAAGGCTGAGGCCGCAAATTCATCGGTATCATCGGCACCCTTTGAATCAAGGGCCTCCTCTGTTGCAGCCACGGTTGTCTCTTTCCCGTCATCGGCAATGGGTTCAGCCAGGACGTTATCCTCCTCTGCAGGGGGGGTGGTATCCTTATCGTTAAGGAGGGCGTCAATATTGTCTTGGTCAAGGCCGTCAAGGTCAGCGGAGTCGGCTGTTTGGGGGCTCACTTCCTGGGCGGCTGGCCCGGGTTCACCTTCATCTGCGGCAAAGAGTTCGTCAAGCTCATCACTGTCAGTTGACTCTGTATCCTGGGGTGTGCTGCTGAGCAGGGAGTCTATATCATCCTGGTCAAACTCGCTTTGGCTCTGATCATCAGATTTGGCATCGGTGGCGCTGTCGGCGAGGAGGGCATCAATATTGTCCTGGGCCAGTTCGGTCTCTTCCTGGTCATCGGATGTGTCACTGGTGGAACTGCCGTCGAGGAGGGCATCTATATTATCCTGATTGAGCTCATCAAGGCTGAAATCGTCGCCGGCATCGGCGTCATAGCCTGTACCACTGAGCAGGGCGTCAATATTGTCCTGGTCCAGTTCAGCAACACCCGCATCTCCGTCACCATCTTGCGAGTTGGCGTCGTCGCTGTTTAGGCCAAGGAGGGCATCAATATTGTCCTGGTCCAGTTCGCCGCTGGTCGTTTCATCATCAGCCTGCCCCCCTGGGGCGTTGTCTTCCGTTTCCACAGCGCTGAGGAGTTCATCGATGTTGTCCTGGTCAAGCTCACTGTCAAGACCATCAACATCGTCCAGCCATTCATCAAAATCGTCATCTTTATCGGCCATGGATTGCCCCCTTGGTCATGCTTCTTAATAACTTACTGCGTAGGAGCGCAGGGCCCGATAGATGGGATCTGACATCTCAATGGTAACGGCGTAGCTGCGTCGTTCGCCTCGAATGTTACGGCCGTTCATATGGACCCGGAGAAAGCCATCTATTTCCTCAATAACCCCTTCAAGCCTTTGGGCATACTTGACATCAACGGCATATTCCGGCACGGACTGGGTGTTAATCATGGCCGTCATCTGGTCAGCCAGGGTAATGCCGAGCATGGTGGTTTTTTTAACATTATAGTTGGCGATAACCTTGAAGGGGCGTACCGCCACTGTGGTGGGGCCATAAAACTCCCAGAAATCCTCCATGGCATCATCGCAGATCAGGGTGATCAGCTCTGCCAAGTTGGAATAGCTATGGGCGCTTATCCGTTCCGGTGGTGGAGGAAAGGGCATAAGTAGCCCCCCTGATTGCTCCTGGGCCTGCAGGCTCGGGGCTGCAAGCAGGGTGGTCATGGCCAGGAGGCTAAAAATCCATTTTAGGCTTTGTTTCTTCAGCATGGTATCCTCCTAATTTGCCATTCCTTTAACAGCAATGGTATATGGTTGGTCAATGGCGTGGAACAGGCCGAGAAGCTCCCTGTTAAGGGGCAGGGTATAGCGCCAGGCCGTTTTGATAATGCCATCCTTCAGGCTGACCAGGCGGCCCTGGAGGACCAGGGTCTTGCGGGTGTTTGAAAAGGTGGAGACAACCACATAATCAAGCTCCTGGTTATTATTGGCCAGTTCATGGATATTGCGCGACAGGATAAACTCCCCTGTCTGGGCCAGTATGTTAATTTCCCTGCCCAGGCGAAGCTCGGTGACTTTAAGGCCGCGGTCGGAAAGATCGGTGAGGAGATATTCAGCCATCATTCGGCCAAACTCGGTTTCCCTCTTCAGGTCGGAGAGGGGGACGGCGCCGACAATGGCGACCTTGGCGGAAAAATTTTTCTCGCCATCATCCTTGAGGCCATAAAAGACCTTGCCTGCCACCTCGCGGGAGAGCTCGGACAAAAGGGCCTCTGTGCCCATGGTCCGTGAGGCGTCCGGTAGATAATTATAGACCTTGTAGCGCCCCGGAGTATAGCGGCTGCGGCGCTCCTGGTGGCGGGCCTCCTCTTGACTGAGGTCAAGATAGGCGCTGGGCGTTCCGTGATTGAGCTGGGCGCCCGGTCTGCCTTGGGGGGGCTGGACAGCAATGTCCGGTTCTGATGGCGGCGCTTGTTTACGGGGTGGTTCAGGGTAGGGAGTACCGGGGATAATGGCAGTCTGCTCCATCTCCTCCGGGGCCTCTTTCCTCATCACCGGGGCAGCATTTGCCGCCGCAGATCCAGGCAGGATGGCCATGGTGGGGTCGGCCTGGGCCGTCTGGATCGAGGGAACATTAATCTGGACGGCTATTTGGCCATAACTTTCCTGGGCCAGAGACGGCGAGCCGCCCATTCCGGTCAGAGAAAGCAGGCAGATTCCGGTAAATACCTTGGTAATTCTTTTTTTCATTATGTCCTCCCAAATTTATTATAGAAATAAAGAAGACGACTAAATCACCTCTGTATTTCTCTAAGTTCTCTAATTTTTGCCTTTTAGGGTATCTTGAAAAACTAGATATTTTGCCGTGAAGCAGTAATCGGGCAGGTAAGTGGGCCTGCGAGACTCCGAAATAGCAGTTTTCCAAGGTAGCCTTTAGATGTTAAGCCTCTTTAAATATAACGGTGACGGGGCAGCCTTGTTTGCAGAGGCGGTGTCTGCTAACATGCGGCTGGTTAGGTTGTTCTTAGGGAAAATTACGGTGGAGCTTGCCAGCAGGGCAGCGGTTTTATTATCTAAAATACGCGCGGTGACTATGATGTCCTCATTGCCGATAAAATACGTGCCAGTGAGCATAGCATCCGCTTGGACCGTTTCTGAGACGTTGTTTTCGTCTCTACTTAGGCCGAATTCACCCCTTTTTTTCTCCAGGCGGATGGAGGTTGATTTGCGGATTTCGACCACGGTAAAGGCGTGACGTTGGAACTCGTTCATCAGCTGCTCGGTAAGGTATCTACCAAAGGACGAGGTTCTGTGTAACCTGCTGCTCTCCACAAAGGTTGTGACAACCAGGCCGTTTGCCATGTCACCGCTGTCTGGATCCGGGTCGTCCATGTTGGTCAGGAGTTCAGCCGCCATGGCCTCAATGGAAAGGACAAGGCCGGTTGCCTCCTGATGCGGAGCAAGGCCCGGTTTAGGAGCCATGGCCGTGGGTCTTTGTTCAAGCATGGCACATGCCGACAGGCAGGTGGTGCAGGAAACTAACAGTATAATGAAGAGGCGCCTTAGCATAACCTGTGCCGTCCTTATTAAGATGATGGGCCGGATGAACTGCTTGTAATAAAGAAGCAGCGGTGAAAAATTAAATTTCTACCTTGTCATCGGTTCGATGGGCCAACACCTTTAACTAAAAGCACCTGATATTAATAAAAAAAATAGCTGGATATTGACTTGAGACTATATGTGGTGCCAAATAGCGGCTTATCCACAAGATGTGGCTTGTCGCCCGTTTCTAGAAAAAATTGTAGCACGTTTAGGCGGCGGAGAGTAAATGCTTTTCGGGTGGCGGGTTAATTGAGGCCATAACTGTCGGAAAATCGTTGCTATATCAGGGTATATAGAGGGCTTTCGTGGTGGGAGAGATGTGGTGTTATGGTTGAAGAGGTCCCTCGGCAGGAGCTGATCGCCGATGAAGTATTCATGCTTGTTGATGGCGGAGAGATGCCTGAGGTTGCTTTTCACAGCGCGGTCTATTATCTGACTAAGGATGAGGATGGCCCAGGTCTTGAGTTGCACGGAGAAGATATTGCCATTCTCAAAGAGGCAGTGGTCCAGCGTTATCAGGCCATTGTCCTGCGTGATTTATGTCCAGAGACCAAGGCTACGTCCAGCTATCGTGGCCTGGAGCGTAGCGCTGCCAACTGGCAGAGGCTGAAGTTGTATGCCGAGCGGGAAAATATAGATCTCTCTTCGATTCAAACCCAGGCCGGTCAGGCCCTGCTTACATTCTTAAGGCATGAGTATAATGCTGTTATCTGCCAGGGTGAGGTGTGCTGTGTGAATTGCAGCCAGGAGAGGCTTATTGCCTATGCCACGTGCCTTGGCGTTGTCCTTGACAGCGAAGTAGCGCAGTGGCGTGAACTCTTTTGAAAACTCCTTTTTTACCAATTTTTTTGACTAGAAATATTTTATGGGGATAGCCGAAAAAAAGCCTGATGTCCTTTCCTCTATACAGGGAGAATGGGCCCAGAAGTACAGGCAGGAAATTGCGGTTTTACTCCAGGGCATATTGCCGGAGGGCTGGCAATGGGTGGCCAGTTCCAGAGAGGCGGTGGTGGCGGCGACCACATCAGAGCCCTTTGTCTTTTATAAGGAATTTCTGCCGCGCAGCCCCTTTGAAAAAATAAAAAGCCTGGTGCGCGGCAGCCGTTGCCAGCGGGCCCGGCAGCAGGCCGAAATCCTTAAAGCAGCCGGCCTGACAAGCCCCGCCATTTTATGTTGGGGCCAGGGCCGGAAGAATGAATTTCTTCTGACCGCAGGCTTTGCCGGTATCGGTTTTTTTCAATTTTTAAAGGCGCATTTTTCCGGGTCCTTAAGCCAGGATCAGCTCCAGAGGAAGAGGCTGCTGCTACAGGAGGCCGGAACCCTGATTGGCAGGCTGCATAGCAAGGGCATCAGCCATGGCGATCTGCGCCAGAATAATCTTCTGGTCCAGGAAAATGAAATGGGATTTGCCTTTTGTTTCATTGATAATGAAAGTAATAAGGCCTGGCGCCAGGTTCCAAGGGCCAAGGTTGTTACCAATTTGGTGCAGTTTTCCATCTGCACCGGACATGTCTTGACCCGCACCGACCTCCTTCGTCTGTTTGGGGCCTATGGCCAGGCCTATCCCCGTTTTCATGGTCAGGCGAGGCGGAAGCTTTTGGCTGAGGTGATGGGCCGGAGCCGCAGTAGGGTTCTTCATTATATTGTTAAGGCTGGGCTCGGCCGGGCCGCGATCCTCGATGCGGTGCAAGGAACAGGTCGCTATGACCGGCAAAGCGTTCTCGGTCGGCAGATTGAGGCGGGGCGCGATCTTGATCAGTGGTTTAGGCAGGGAGAGTTTTGCAAGGATGATAGGTATATCCAGGTCAAAAGGCTTTCCTGTCCGGCTGGTGTGCTGATTGCCAAGAAATTTCTGGGGAGGGGATGGCTCTCCCTTCTCAAGGTCTGGTTTCGGCGCGAACGCGCCCAACGTCTCTGGCAGATGTCCCATATCTTTATGGCCCTGGAAATTCCTATTGCCCGGCCCTTGGGCTATGTCTTGATTGGTCGCGGCCCCTGGCGACGGGAAAGTTGTTTTTTTAGCGAAGATGCCGAGGGAAAACGAGATTTACACTCCATGGCCACAGAGAGACCGGAGCTCCTGTCCCAATTGAGTGATCAGGGACTTTTTTTTCGTGTCGCCTTGTTTCTGGCCCGTCTGCATAATAACGGCTATTGTCATGGCGACACCAAGTGGGCCAATATCATGGTGGATGAAAAGAGCGGCGCCCTGCTCTTTATTGATCTTGATGGGGCGGGGCCTGTGAAGTCTCCTCTGGATCGTAGGATCTGTAAGGATATCAGCCGTTTTTTGGTGGATATGCTGGAGCATGGCCTGCCAGGCCAAGAGATCCGTCAATTTGTAAAGGTTTACAGTAATATGCGAGTTCTTGACCGAAGGATGGTGCAGAGAAAAATCATCACCCATATCAAAAAGGCCCTGGCCCGGCATGGCCGGCAGGATGTCGATCTTTCTGGGGTATGGGTAGCCTAAAAGATGCTTTTTTCCGTGATCATTCCCACCCATAACGGCGCCCAATTTCTCGAACGGGCGGTAAGCTCGGTCCTCAACCAGAGCTTTGCTGATTTTGAGGTGATCATTGTGGATGACGGCTCCACCGATTCCACCCCGCAGCTCATCGACAAGCTGGTTGGGCAGACGGCCGGTAAGGTCCATTCTCTGCACCAGAAAAACAGCGGGCCAGGGGCTGCCCGTAACCGGGGGGTTGAGGTTTCCAGCGGCAGGTACCTGCTCTTTCTTGATGATGACGATGAACTCCTGCCCGGCGCCCTTGCCCTTTTTGCCGGGCAGATCGAAAAACAGAGCCAGGCTGATTTCTTATGGGCCGGCCATTGCTCCCAGGATAACCAAGGCAAGACGAAAAAACATGGCCGCCGCCCTTTTTCTACGAATAATCTGGATAATTTTCTGGGCTACATCAGGGGGCAGTTTGGCCTTTCCCAGGGTGAAGGGGCGATGAGGCGGGAGATCTTCGCCCGCCTAAAATATCCGGAGACGATTCGCAATAACGAGGATGTGGTTTTCTTTGCCCAGATTTTGGCACTCTATACCTGTCAGGCCATTGATGCCTATGTGGTGACCATCCATAAACGCAAGGAGAGTTGTCGCCATAATATTGAGTCGATCAGGGCAACCGGCGCTCTCATCGCTGATCTCCTCTTTGACCCGGATATCCTGCCGTCGCAATATATGCCCTTTAGGGACGAGTTTGTTTCCAGCCGTTATCTGAGCCTCTTTCGGGCCCTCTATTACGCCCGGCGTTACAGGGAGGCGAGGGAGGCATATGCGAGGGCCATCCGCATTCATCCAGCTCATCTTTATAGGTGGAGTTATCTGCGCAAGTATTTACGGACTTTCTTAACAGTTTAGTTGGGCTGAGTTTCGCTGTAGTAAAAAAATACAAGAGATCAATCTATGGATACACCACAAGGCGGTAAGGGGAAAATTATAGACATGGCCTTGTCTGATGTAAGGGTATCGGCCGTGGTGGCTAGTTTTGTTTTAAGTCTCTGGGTTGTCTACCTGAAACAAAATATCAACCTGGACGGGATCCTTTACATGCGGGCCGCTAACATGATCATCGAAGGCGATTGGCAAGGGGCCCATGGCCTTTATAGCTGGCTCTTGTATCCTTCTCTCATTGCCCTGGTAAGTAAAATAAGTGGTTTGGGGCTTGAGGGTGGAGCCCATTTTTTAAATGCCTGTTTTTCAGGGCTCCTTTCCTATGTGTTTATTAGCTTGGTACAGGAGGTCGGAGGGTCAAGAAAAACAATTCTGGCAGCGGCACTGCTCATAGTTTTTTATCCGGAGATCAATGAATACAGCTATAAGGTGATCCGTGGCAGTGGATATTGGCCTTTTTATCTTTTATCTCTTCTCTATTTTATAAGATTTTTAAAGGCTCCAAGCTGGCGATATGCTGTTCTCTGGAATGTAAGCATGATTGCTGCTGCCTTATTCCGTATTGAAGGGGTAGTATTCATAGCCCTGCTTCCTTTTGTTCTTTTTGGGCAAAGAGATTGGTCTTTTTCTAGAAAATCAAAGCATTTTCTGATGGCGCATTCTGTTAATTTAGCTATCCTTGCGTCGTTTTTGGTGCTTCAGGCGACAAGTATAAATTCATTAGCGTCAAAGACGGGAAGATTACAAGATCCTTTGTTGAGCTTAAAGGCTTTGTGGGAAGAAATTACAGTTGGATTAGCTGGGAAATCTGACATTCTAGCAACAACATTGCTCAATCAGTATTCTGAAAATTATGCCACACTGATTGTTCTGCTTATTCCTGTTGTAATTTTTCTCGGAAAACTTATAGAGGTAATAACGCCTCTTCTGTTTTGTCTCCTCATGTTCGTCCCTTTTATGAAATTTGTGGATTTTAAAAGTGAAGGGGCGATTGTCATGTTATGGGCAGGGGTAATCAATGTAGGTATCCTTTTCACCTTCCTTTTTCCTCAATTTTTTCTTCAAGGACGGTATGTCGTTGCCCTTGCGCTCACCCTCATGGTGTTCCTGCCCTTTGTTCTCGTTTTCCTGTATGAAAGATGGCAGATGATCCCCCAAAAGGCATCCCGAAAAGCGTGGATCTACTACCTGCTGTCTTTGTTCCTCGTTGTTAATTCTGGTGAGGCACTCGTAGCCATTCCTGGTGCCTCCACAAAAAAATATATCAAGGATTCTGGTCTGTGGATAAAGGAGAATATTCCTGTATCTGCAAATATCTACTCCAATAATATCAAGATTCTCTTTTATAGTGGCCATATCTACGCACTTAAGCAGCCTGTTTTAGTTGGGCGAGAAGATGTGACTGCTGACTGGTTGAAACAATGGCAGCCTGGCCGGTATGAGTATCTTGCCTTGAGGGTAAGGCAGGGGAAATCGCCAAGCCAGGAGGAGATAGTTGCAGCCTTTGGGAGTCAACCCCTCAAGGTTTTTGAAAATAGGAGAAAAGATAAGGTTTTGGTGTTTGAGGGGAGATGAGTGAGTTGATGATAAATCATATTTGAGGTTGGGCCATAAATATTGCGGGTGAATGGGGGAGACTTGGAAGCGATTGGGGCCTCACTTTTTAAGAAATTTATTGACAAGCCCATATGGGCGGAATCTTTTTTTACGACAGAGGTGGCGGGCAATGAGGAGGATTACCCTCAAAAAGGCTCGTTTCGGAGGGATGCCAAGAGAAGAGCAGTAATCCTTAAAGAAGTGCATTCTCTCTCCAAAGCTGATCTGCGGCCAGGGTGTGGTCAGATGTAAAGCCGCCAGATCATGGGCCTGGTCAAAGCGGCAGGCCAAACGTGACCAGGGCCAGCAACCCTGATGTCGGGTTCGCTCTAGATCTATGGCCTGGGCAAACCACTGATCTCCATCTTTTTTGACAAAGATATGCCAGCTGAAAAGATCGATATGGGCCAGGCCGTGGCCATGCATGGTGGCTACCATCTTGGCAACCGCCTGGGCCAAGGGTCGCCTTTGGGAAGGGGTGGAGCAGGCCGGATCTTTGTACCATTCTTGGAGGGATTTATATCCTGTTAGCTCTTTAATGAGGAGAAAACTAACCGCACCTTCTTGCGTCTCAGGTCGCCAGCCCCAGGCCACGGGCTCCAGTGCACTGAGGCCCACCCTGGCATACCTCATCATATTGTTCAGTTCTATCTGGGTATAGGGGATCTTTGCCAGTAGGGTTTTCAAACCTTGCTTGTAGTAATTTGTATGAATTTTCAGGTAAAATATTTCTCTGAGTGGCCCTAGCTCAAGGCGGTAAACAAGGCTGCGGCGGTTTTTGTCCACAACTTTGCCTTTCAGATTGCAGAAATCTTCAAATTTTAAAAGGCCCGCCTCCTTCAGAAAATTTTGCCAATCTTCGAAGGTCCATAGACCATTTCCCTGGTCAACGAGTTCGAATTTGGTGCCTGTGCAGTCTATCATTGGCTGTCTTCTTCTTTGTGATGATGGGAAAGATAGAGTTCCTGGTAGGTAGATGATTTTGCCATGAGTTCTGTATGGCTTCCTTGGGAGAGAATACGGCCATGTTCCATTACAATAATGCGATCAGCATTCTGGATAGTGGAAAGTCGGTGGGCCACTACAATCGTTGTTCTTTCCTTCATGAGTTTTTCAAGGGCTTTCTGGACGAGTTTTTCTGAAACAGCATCCAGGGCCGATGTCGCTTCATCCAAAATGAGAAGTGGTGGATTCTTGAGAATGGCACGGGCAATAGCAATGCGTTGCCGTTGTCCCCCTGAAAGATTCATACCCCGTTCTCCCAGCAGGGTGTCGTAGCCTTCTGGAAGTTGGCTGATGAAGTCATGGGCAAAGGCCAGTTTGGCGGCTTTTATGATATCCTCGTCACTGGCCTGGGCTGAGCTGAAGCCTATATTGGCCCTAATCGTATCGTTAAAAAGCATAACGTCCTGACTTACCAAACCAAAAA
>JAUVQZ010000298.1 GCA_030597865.1 Pseudomonadota bacterium
CCAGGCGCAGGGTGCCGCCCATCTCGGAGTCCTCGTCCCGGATATGGGTCTGACCGGTGCGGGGGTCATACCACTCCTTCATGAGATAGATGACATTATGCCTGGTGGCCTTGCTGAACTCATTGGAGTCGGCATCCTTCATATTGGCAACATTACGGGCAAATTCCACCACGGCCAGCTGCATGCCGAGACAGATGCCGAAAAAGGGTATCTTGTTCTGCCGGGCATAGGTGATGGCCTTAATCTTACCCTCGATACCCCGCTGACCAAAACCGCCGGGCACCAAAATACCGTCACAGCCGGACAGCAGGGATTCAACATCGCCGCCCTCAAGATCTTCGGAGTTGATATACTTCAGATTCACCTTGGCATCGTTGGCAACGCCGCCATGCACCAGGGCCTCATTGAGGCTCTTATAGGCCTCCACCAGATCAACGTATTTACCGATGATGCCGATGGTCAGCCTATGGGTGGGGTTCTTGACCTTGTCCACCAGCTCGCGCCATGGCTCGATGCGGGGCGCCCTGGTCCAGATGTTGAGCTGCTCCAGGATGAGCTCGTCCAGGCGCTCCTCATGGAAGCAGAGGGGAACCTCATAGATATTATCGACATCCTTGGCCGTGATAACCGCCTCGGTGGGCACATTACAAAAGAGGGAAATTTTCTTCTTGAGGCTGATATCAAGATCAACCGCGGTACGGCAGAGGAGGATGTCGGGCTGGATACCAATGGCCCGCAGCTCCTTCACCGAATGCTGGGTGGGCTTGGTCTTCACCTCGCCGGCCGTGACCAGATAGGGCACCCAGGTCACATGGAGAAAGATCGACTGCTCCCGCCCCACATCAAGGCGGAACTGGCGGATGGCCTCCAGAAAGGGCAGACCCTCAATATCGCCGATGGTGCCGCCGATCTCGACAATGGCGACATCAGCATCACCCTCCAGGCTATGGATGGCCTTCTTGATCTCATCGGTGATATGGGGAATCACCTGCACGGTGCCGCCCAGGTACTCGCCGCGCCGCTCCTTGGAGATCACCGAATGATAGATGCGGCCGGAGGTGAAATTATTCTTCTGGCCCAGTTTGGCATTGGTGTAGCGCTCGTAATGGCCCAAATCAAGATCGGTCTCGGCCCCATCATCAGTGACAAAAACCTCGCCATGCTGGAAGGGGTTCATGGTGCCGGGATCAACATTGATATAGGGATCAAGCTTCTGGATGGTAATGGTCAACCCCCGGCTTTCCAGCAGGGCGCCGATGGCGGCAGCGGCCAGGCCTTTTCCAAGGGAAGAAAGGACACCGCCGGTGATAAAAATAAACTTGGTGGACTTGTTTGGTTTTTCCATGAATATCGTATTGAGAAGGGGTTTGATGGAGGGGCCACAGATGCTGATTGATAAGCTCAACCACCTCTGGCGCAGATGTAAGCAGCAGGGCCTTAACACACTTTTTACCCGGCCATCTTAACGACGAGTTACTATATCGCAAGCGCCTCCTCTTTTCCAGCCATTTTCCTCTTTTCCCTGTCTGGCTTTTTTATTTAATCCATTCCCATTAGCCCATGCCCCCATAGCCATCCATCTCCTTGCAATGCTTGTAAATCTTGGGTATTTTCTTTCACTGATACCCCCTGCGTCAAACTCGACTGCAGACAACCCACCCCAGCCTGAACGAACACCATGCTAAGACCTCTGCTCCTATCCGCCCCCCTCATCCTGCTCCTTGCCAGCGGCTGCTCCCAGGACAACAGCGAAAAAGAGGCCCCGCCGCCGCAAGCCGTGCAGGCCCCGGAACCCACCTTCTATACCTGCCGGGATTGCCACACCGTTGACCTTGACAGCCATCATAATCTGGCCTGCACCACCTGCCATCAGGGCCAGGAAAACACCGGCTCCCAGGAGGAGGCC
>JAUVQZ010000219.1 GCA_030597865.1 Pseudomonadota bacterium
AATGGTGCCGGCCTGTTTTCGAAGCTGGGCGCCAATAATGGTATAGGCATGGCTGATGATAGCATTAATGTCAATAAGGGCATCATCCTGCTCTTTGTCCCGGCCGGCAAATTCCTTCAGGCTGTTGACAATACCATTTATCCTCTCAGAGCCTGTTTTGATAAAGTGCAGGGTCTCTGCCATGCTTTCTGTCACTTCCTGGTAGGAAAAATGGCCAACCCGCCACTGGGGGTTGTTGGCGGCATACGCATCCAGGACCGGTTTTACCCCCTGCCAGATCTTCTCTGCCATGGGGGCATTGTAGGCGATAAAACTGTTGGGGTTGTTGATCTCGTGGGCAACGCCGGCCACCACCGTGCCCAGGGAGGCGAGCTTTTCAGAGTGGATGGCTTGCTGGAGCAGAAGCTCGGCCTCTCCCTCAAGCTTCTTTTTCTCGGTGAGATCCCGGATATCCACCACCATGCCGAACAGGTTGCCTTCGGTGTCCAGCAAGGGGGTGGCGGTCACCTCGCAGGGAAAACAGCTGCCATCCAGGCGCTGTCTTTCACCCTCCAGGCGGACAAGGGACTCGCCAGCGATGATTCTCTGGAGGGGACAGGCGTCCGTGTCACAGGCGCTGATCTGAAAAAGGTCATGGCATTTATGGCCGAGTACCTCATCCTCTCTGAGGTGCGACATGGTCAACATGGCCCGGTTGATCCGGAGGATATTCCTGTCCTTATCAATCAAGGTGATACCGTTTTCAACGGCATTAAGGATCTGCTCAAGAACTCCAGGCTGGTTTTCGTGCATGAGATTCCACCTCCCTTTTTTGTGTCCTGTGGTTGAGATGATTGAGGGGTGTTAGGTCCTTGTCTGGTAATGCCAGCATATCTTCAGCTAAAAGTTAAATGAAATCCCTGGTGCAGGTGAGTTTGTCGTTCAAAGGAGCGCTCCTGACTGAACCAGGGTGACCTGATGGCTGAAGCTGAAGGTTTTTTGCTGTTGAATGGAGGTCCCCTTTTTTAGAGGGGCAAGGGGCGGGGCGACAGGTTGGCCTTAATCCTGATAACGGTCAGCAATGGTCTGAAATTCGGAGCTGAGCTCGGTGAAGGTGTCAAAGATGGTGGGGTCAAAATGGGTGCCACGGCCCTCGGCCATGATGGCCACCGCCTTGTCGTGGGAGTAGGCCTCTTTGTACACCCGTTTGCTGATCAGGGCGTCGTAGACATCGGCAACGGCCATGATTCGGCCGGAAAGAGGTGTTTCTTCGCCGATCAGGCCGCGGGGGTAGCCGGCGCCGTCAAAGCGTTCATGGTGACTGCCGGCGATTTCCTCGGCATAGAGGAGAAAGGAGCTTTCCCCTATTTTTTTCTCCAGCTTTTTGATCACATTCTCGCCAAAGGTGGTGTGTTTTTTCATGGCCTCAAACTCTTCGCTGGTCAGTTTGCCGGGTTTAAGGAGGATGCTGTCGCGGATAGCGACCTTGCCAATATCGTGAAGGGGCGCCGACTTGAAAAGCAGTCTGATCTGATCCCGGCCGAGGTCGCCCTTGAATGTATCCTGGCGGCTCAGTTTGTTGGCCAGGGCCTGGACATAATATTGGGTGCGCTTGATATGGCCCCCTGTTTCCGGGTCGCGGTACTCGGCCAGTTCACCCATGGCCTCAATGACCACGTCTTTGAGAAGCTCTGTTTCCTTGGTGCGCTCGGCCACCTGTTCTTCAAGGTTCTCGCGGTAGGCGGCGATCTCCAGCCTTATGGAAACCCTGGCCCGCAGTTCCTGGCCGGAAAAGGGTTTGGTGAGATAATCCACCCCGCCGGAGTCAAAGCCCTTGGCGATATCTTCGGGCTCATTGCGGGCCGTGAGAAAAATGACAGGGATGGAGGCGGTGATCTTCTCCTGTTTGAGGGCCTTGACGGTTTCATAGCCGTCAATGCCCGGCATGACCACATCCATCAGGATGAGCTGGGGCCGCGCTGTCCAGATGCGTTCCAGGGCCTGCTCGCCGCTGGTGGCGTAGGCAAAATCACAGTTGAGCTGACTCAGGTGGCTCAGGGCAACCTGGATGTTTTCCGCAACATCGTCAACAATAAATACCAGGGGGCGGTCAGGTTTCATGGTGATTCTACCCTTATGTGTCTATGCAGCTCGGCCTGGAGCTGTTCGACGCTTAAAATGTCAAATTTTTCAGCGCTGGCCCGCAATTTTTTACCCATGAGGATGAGGCCTGGATGGTTTTCGTCCTCACCGAGCTGTTCAATCTCCTGGCCCAGCCGGGAGGCATCGCTGAGATTACCACTCTTCTTATCATGGCTGATGAGAAGAGTATGGGTTTTTTTGATCAGATCCGCAGGCAGGGAGTTAATGGTTATGGCTGCCGGCTCTTGGCTGGGGGGGGGGAGGGGCTGGGAATCGGACTCGTATTTCAGGAAACGGGCCACCTCTTGTCCCAGGTCACTAATCTGGAACGGTTTGGTGAGGGAGCCGTCAAAGAGGGAGTCTGTTTTGTCAAAACTAAGTACGGATGCGGACATCGCAATAACAGGGATGGTGGCTAGGGTTGGATCTTTTTTTATGATGGCTGTGGCCTCGTAACCATCCATGACCGGCATTTTCAGGTCCATGAGGATGAGATCAGGTTTTTCCTGTCTAAGCAACTCCAAGGCCTCTTTGCCGTTTGCCGCAGAGCTGACCTTGACAGGGCTTTTGCGGAAAAAATCCTTGATGAGGCGGCAGTTGACCTGGATATCATCCACCACCATGACATGGCCACCCTTAAAGGTGAGCTTTTCGGTGGTGGCGACCTGGGTGACCGGCGCCTTGGCAGTTACCTCAATTTCAGGGAGCAGCACCTCAAAGGTGCTGCCTTTTCCAGGCGCACTGGTAGTGGTTATTATGCCGCCCATGAGGCCGATGAGGCGCTGGCTCAAGGCCAGGCCCAGGCCACTGCTGCCGCTATTACGGCCCTGGTCGCCGCTGCCCTTGCGAAAGGGTTCAAAGAGGGTCTTCTGGTCAGTTTCAGAGATGCCGATGCCGCTGTCCTCAACAACGATGGTCAGGGAGATTTTCTTGTCGCCCAGCACCTGGTGGCGGATGCGCAGGGCGACATGGCCCTGGTCAGTGAAGGTCAGGGCGTTGCCCACCAGGTTAAAAAGGACCTGGCGCAGGCGCGACTCATCAAAGATGACCGGCGAGGGCAGGCTGTTGTCTATATCCACCAGGAGATCGAGCCCCTTGCTGGAGGCCTTTTCGGTGAACATATTGCCGATATTTTGAAAAAACAGGGCCGTGTTCACCGGCTGGTTGCAGATTTTCAGGCGACCCACCTCAATTTTGGAGAGGTCGAGGATGTCGTTGATGATCAGAATAAGGGCCTTGCCACTTTTGATGATGGTCTGCACATACTCATTTTCACGCTCCGAGAGGTTGGCCAGGCCCAGCATCTCGCTATAACCAATAATGGCATTCATCGGCGTGCGGATCTCATGGGACATATTGGAGAGAAACTCACTCTTCAGGCGATTGGCGGTTTCCGCCAAATCCTTGGCACGGATGAGTTCTGCGGCATTTTGTTTGAGCTTCCTCTCCTGGTCCATACGTTCTGTGACGTCTTGGCTGATGACCACCACATAATCACCGGCCGAAGAGGAGAGGAATGAAACCTGCTCTTCGGTGGGATGACAGCTGCCATTCGCATGGCAGAGATGACCGTAATGGGTAACGTGGCCCTGGGTCTTTATTCTTTCCCAGGCCATTTCGCGCCCTTTTTCATCTTCTGGAAATACCGGGTCAAAGTCATAGATGGTTTTTTTGGCAAGCTCTTGCCGCGACAGGCCGGTGGCCCGGCAGGCGGCCTCATTCACCATGCTTACCCTGAATTGGCGGTCATACCAGAAGATGTTGAGGGGGGCCGTGTCCAGGGTCAGACGGGCCAGCAAGAGCTGATTTTCCAGGTCCTGACAGCGGGCCTTTTGCCGGCCAAGCAGACGTCTGTGCCATAGATAGAAAAAAAACAGGGCCAGGGTGGAGAGCCCTGCCACCGCCACACCCATCAAGGGGCCTGGCTCAGGCCGTGCCATGCCTGGGGAGGTCGTGACAGGTGCAAGTAGGGCACCCGTCGTGCTGGTGGTTTGGGAAGGGGGCTGGCTGCAGACGGGATGACACCACCAGGCCGTGATGGCGAGCAGGGCCACGCATAGGGGCAGGCCTATCCTGGCAGGCAGGCTTTGAAGGCATCTAATAGGTGTCACAGGAAATAACCGGTCAGTAGGGGCAGGGGCATGGATTTGTGATGTTTCTTTTGTCACAGGGTAAAGTAGAGGGCTGATGTTGTCAAAATAAAACAGAGGGTTAGGAGTTTGCTGATATTATAATCTGGCGATTAAAAAGGTTTGCCTAATGGCCCATAACGACTTATCTTAACGTATTATGGAACCAACGACTGGTTTTCTGCATCATTATAAAAAAACAAATGGG
>JAUVQZ010000005.1 GCA_030597865.1 Pseudomonadota bacterium
CCAAGATGCTGGGCAACCTCAACAACCAGGTTGTCAGGGGTATCGTCAATACCGGGGTTGGTGATGGTCAGGGCAGTCATAATATCGGGCAGGGCGTCAGCGTCAAACTCAACGTCACATACCGGTCCTACAACCGAAACGATTTTTCCACTTTTTAATTCACTCATGGGCTTTTGGCCTCCTTCAATGTATATCAACGGCGGCGTAAGCGCAGCCGCCGTTAGTTATCTAGTTATCCCTTTAACGCCTCGGCACCACCGACAATATCCATCAGGTCACCGGTAATGGCGGACTGACGAGCCTTGTTATAGATCATGGTCAGCTCGGCAACGATATCGTTACAGGCATTGGTGGCATTATCCATGGCCGTCATCCTGGCGGCATGCTCACTGGCGCCGATCTGCAGCATGGAGTTATAGATCATAACATTCATGTACAGGGGCAGGAGCACGTCCATGATCTCTTCAGAGCTGGGCTCATAAATATAATCACCAGACTGGTCGGCAGCTTCAGCCCCCTCCTCACTCTCCGGCGGCTTCACCGGCAGTAGATGGAGGGTGGTGGGCAGCTGCTTGGCTACGCTTTGGAAATGACCATAAATCACCTTAACCTCATCGGCCTCATTGGCCTCAAAGGTGGCGGCGATATCCTGGGCTATCTCCCGGGCATTGAACATCTGAAAGGTACCCATGATATCCGTGTAGGCCTTTCTGACCTTGCCGGACTTCTTGAAGTATTGGGCTCCCTTCTTACCTACGCAGACATAGGAAACCTTCTTGCCATCAGCCTCATACTTGGCGGCAAGCCTCTCAGCCATCTTGATGATATTAGAGTTAAAGCTACCACAGAGGCCGCGATCAGAGGTGACAACCACGATCTCGGCGGTCTGCACATCACGCACCTCCATCAGGGGATAATCACCGGTGGCGCCACCACTCAGATTAGCCATGGTGGCGTTGAACTTCTCGGCATAGGGATGGAAATCCTCCATCTTCTGCTGGGCTCCGCGGAGCTTGGCAGCCGAGACCATGTTCATGGCCTTGGTGATCTGCGATGTCTTTTTGACACCGCCGATCTTTGTTGAAACGTCCTTTAGACTAGGCATTACCTACCCCCTTAGTTGAGACCTTTAGAAGCCTTGAAGGTCTCAGTGAAGGCTTTCATGGTGGCGTGCATTTTCTCTTCCAGAGCGCTGTCGATCTCTTGCTTTTCTTTCAAGGTATCGAAGATCTCCGGTACAGAGGAGGCGATGTGGGTGTAGAGATCCTGCTCGTAGTCAGCCAGGGTGTCGATGGGCAGGGTGTCAAGATAGCCCTTGGTGCCGGCAAAGATGATACTTACCTGCTTCTCCATGGACAGCGGCTGGTACTGAGGCTGCTTGAGGATCTCAACCAGACGGGCACCACGGGTGAGCTGGGCCTGGGTGGCGGCATCAAGATCGGAACCGAAACCGGCAAAGGCGGCCAGCTCACGATACTGGGCCAGATCGAGACGCAGGGTTCCTGCAACCTGCTTCATGGCCTTACATTGGGCGGCACCACCAACACGGGATACAGACAGACCAACGTTAATGGCCGGACGAACACCGGAGAAGAACAGGTTGGGCTCAAGGTATACCTGACCATCGGTAATGGAGATTACGTTGGTGGGAATAAAGGCGGAAACGTCACCGGCCTGGGTCTCAATGATGGGCAGGGCAGTGAGGGAACCGGCGCCCAGCTCGTCATTTACCTTGGAGGAACGCTCCAGCAGACGACTATGGTTGAAGAAAATATCGCCGGGGTATGCCTCACGTCCTGGTGGACGACGAAGGAGCAGGGAGAGCTCGCGGTAGGCAACGGCCTGCTTGGAGAGATCATCATAGACGATCAGGGCATGCTGACCACGATCACGGAAGTACTCACCCATGGCGCAACCGGCAAAGGCGGCAACATACTGCATGGGCGCCGGATCAGAGGCACAGGCAGCAACAACCGTGGTATATTCCATGGCGTTGTTCTTACGCAGGGCCTCAACAACCAGGGCCACGGTGGACTTCTTCTGGCCGATGGCCACATAAATACAGTGAACGTCGGTCTCGCGCTGGGCAATGATGGCGTCAACACAGACGGCAGTCTTACCAATCTGGCGGTCACCAATAACCAGCTCACGCTGACCGCGGCCAACCGGGGTCATGGCGTCAACGGCCTTGGAGCCGGTGTAGCAGGGCTCATGAACACCCTTACGGGCGATAACACCAGGGGCAACAACCTCAATCTTGGAGGTGTGCTTGGCGTTAATGGGGCCCTGGCCGTCAATGGGATTACCAACGCCGTCAACAACGCGGCCTTCCATCTCAGGACCAACAGGTACCTCAGCAATCTTGCCGGTACGTTTAACAATGTCTCCCTCGTTAATCTTGGCAACATCACCAAGAACCGCACAACCAACGTTGTCGGCCTCAAGGTTGAGGGCCAGGCCGAGGACGCCGCCAGGAAACTCGAGGAGCTCCATGGCCATGCAATTCTCAACTCCATGGACACGGGCGATACCATCACCAACGGAGATTACGGTTCCGGTTTCACTCAGATCCGCCTTGGTCTCGAAATCCTTGATCTGGCCTTTGATAATTTGACTGATTTCTTCAGCTTTAATCTGCATTTGTTTATTCACTCCCCTTAATGGACTCTTTTAAAACTTCGAGTTGCGTTTTGATGCTGCCATCCATGACCAAGTCACCAACCTTGGCGATCATGCCGCCAATGATTGACTCATCAATCTGATTGGTAACGGTTACACGCTTCCCGGTTATTTTCTCTAAAGTTTTCTGAATCTTGGCCTGAAGCTCTGTAGATATCTCAGTGGCAGAGGTCACCACACCCTGACAGGTGTTGTTTTCCTCATCAACGAGAATCTGGAACATCTCAGCAATATCGCCAAGGGCATCTGCCCGCCGCTTCTGAACAAGGAGATTCAGGAAATTACCCATAATCACTGAAACGCCGGCGGCCTTGACGATCTCCCGCATGACCCCTTCACGGGCCTCCAGGGGATACATGGGATTGGCCAGAGCATCGTTAAGCTCAGGATTGTCAACAACCATGGTTGCAAACTCGTTGAGGCTTGCGGCGTACTCATCAAGGGCATTTTCTTCTTTACCAACGGCAAAAAGCGCCTTGGCATAACGTTTTGCGAGTAATGCGTTCTTCATTATGCAGCACCTCCTACCTTGGCTAAATATCCCTCAACCAGAGCTACCTGGTCATCGGCCTGGAGGTTCTTCTTGATAATCTCCTCCGCCATGACTGCGGCCTGATCGGCGACCTCATTCTTCAGATTGATCTTGGCCTCGGCAACGGCATTGACCACCGCCATCTCGGCCTGGCGCTTGATCTGCTCGGCGGCCTCATTGGCCTCGGCAATGATCCGCTCCTTTTCGATCTCACCCTGGGCAATGGCCTTATCAACCATGTCCTTGAGCTCATCATCAAGACCGGACAGGCGGGAGGCATATTCCTGGTACTGGTTCTCAGCAATGCTACGCTGGCTATCCAGATCATCAAACTCCTCCCGAATACCCTGACGACGACCACGCAGGCCATTAACAATGGGCTTTTTCAGGAAATAGATAAGGATGATCATCAGGGCGGTAAAGTTCATGGTACGCCAGCCAAGATCCCACAGCTTGTCTGGGGTCAACCCCCAACTGGCGGGACCGCTGCCATGGGCATCACTTGCAGCATAGGCGGCCACGGCAGTTACTCCCACCACCGCCACAACCGCCAGGGCTGCAAACCCCAGCTTGGACCACTTAACATTGTTCTTCATCAAACAGCCCTCCCCAAAATTTTACCGGCCATGTCCTTGGCAAAATCATCGAGTTTACCAGTCAGCTCTTTCTGGGCAGCGGTAAATTCTGATTCAACTGTGCTTAACTGTGCGGCCTTGGCCTTATCGGCCTCGCCACGAATCTCAGCAAGTTTCTCATTTCCGGCTGCCTGGGCAGAGGCCCTGGCTCCATCGAACTTGGCCTTGGCCTTACGGCGGGCCTCATTCATCTTAGAGTCAAACTCTTCAACCCGTAACTGGGCATTCTTCTTATAATTCTCTACATCCGTTGCGAGGCTCTCCAACTTTTCCTTACGCTTCGCCAGGATATTTCTGACTGGACGGTACAGGATCGCATTCAACACCATCATGAGAATCATGATGTTCAAGATCTGTATCGGCATGGTCAAGTCAATGGTAATCATAAGTTTTCCTTCCTCCTCTTCATTTTGTCATGCATTTGCCGTGTTCCCCTTTGACAAGAAAATCGCAGCATACAGTTCAAACCAAAAAAAACCGCCACTCGCCCTGCCGCCTTCCCTAAGCCGCGACAAATGGCATGTATAAATTTCTCCCAGGACACGTACTGAATGGCCCCTCATTAAACCTGTGTTTGCTTACTATAGAATATATGGACTGTCAACTTTTTTTAGCCAGCCAACACAGGCTGAAAACCCGCGTAGCTTCAGTATTTACCTATTGTTTTCACCTTTCACAAATAAATTAATTGCCGCCCATTTTCAGTCATTTCTGACCGCCCAAAAAAACAAAAACTCGCCGTAAACTACCTAGCCAATCTGCAAAAAAAATCCACCTCTCCCCCCGCAAAATCTCTCCCCCTGATTCCCTCTCATTTTTTTACTAAAAAATTTTATCCCCCAAAGATCCTCGACAAACACCAGCGCCAGAACCTACAATACAAAGACAGTCGAACATATCATTTGACCACCCCAGCCGGAGATAGCCATGATTACCATCAAGAACATCCTCGTCCCCATCGATTTTTCCGACAATGCTGAATATGTCATGGAGTACGCCCTCAGCGTCGCCCACCAGTTCAAGGCCCGCATCCTCCTCTGTTTTGTGGCCCAGCTCTACACCGACTACTCCGACTTCTTCATCCCGCAGATGCCCGTTGTTGCCATTGAAGAGGAGATAGACAGGGCCGCCAAGGAGAGGATGCAGCGCTTTGTCAAAGAGCACAATAATGATATGGAAATTGAGGAATGCGTGCTCATCGGCAATGTGGCCCATGAGATCCTCAACCTGGCAAAGAGGCGCGATGCGGATCTGATTGTCATGGGAACCCATGGCTATCAGGGATTTGAGAAGATCCTCTTCGGCTCAGTGGCGGAAAAGGTGGTGAAGACAGCACCCTGCCCGGTGCTCACGGTTAAGCCAAAAAAAACAAGCGGGTGAGGACCTAGCCCGCCGTTTCCTTGATGTCTCCACGAGACCATGGCCCAAAACAAGGTCATGGCCAATCTGCTTTGCCCCTGGTAACCCCCTGCCTTGGCCGGTCTGGCCTTCTCTCCAGGAGGTCGACGGCAACCCATCCCCCTTGACAAAAATATGGCCCAGAGGATAGCCATGGTTCGTCAATGGTGGTATCTCTATGCCAGTCCTATCTTATTCTCCGTCATCCCCAAGAGAGACCCCCATAACCCATGACCCTGTTATCACAGTTCGCACCCTGGCTCATTACCCTTGGCCTCATGGCCCTTCTTCTTGCTTTTGTCATCAAAAGGCAGCTCATCCTTAAACAACAACTTGCCAAAAGCCTGGAGGCCGCCACTGCACTCGACCGCGACCTGGCCGTATTGCAAGAACGGGCCACGGCTGCCGAGGCCGAGGCTGTTCGCAAGGAGCAGGAGGCTGGGCGGCAGTATGAAGCCCTTCTTGCCGAGCGCAACAATCTGCACCAGGAGACCGAGGATCTCATTGCCCGAAACAGCTCCCGGCAGGCTGACATGGCCTCCCTGACCAATGAGCTGCAACGTATAGATGTGCTCACCAGGGAGAGGGATGGGGCCCGCAGCGACCTCAAAAAACTGGGTGCTGAAAAGAGCCGTCTTGATAGCGACCACGCCGCCCTCAAGACCCAGATCGACGCGGATCGCCAGGCCGCAGCAGATAAGCTCAAACTCCTGGAACAGGCGGAGATGAAGATGACCAAGGAGTTTGAGAACCTGGCCAACCGCATCTTTGAGGAGAAGCATGACAAGTTCAGCAAGGTGAGCAAGAGCAATATGGAATCCATGCTCACCCCCATGCGCGAGCAGCTCACCAGCTTCCGCAAAAGGGTGGACCATGTCTACGATCAGGAGAATAAGGAACGCGCCTCCCTGCTCAATGAGATCCAGCAGCTCAAGTCATTAAACGAGCGCATTGGCGCTGACGCCCTTAACCTGACCAAGGCCCTCAAGGGCGACAGCAAGCTGCGCGGCAACTGGGGCGAGATGCAGCTGGAACGGCTCCTGGAGGAGTCCGGCCTCAGCAAGGGCAGGGAGTACGAGGTCCAGGTCAGCCTCCACAACGAGGAGGGCAAACGCCTTCAACCCGATGTGGTGGTCCATTTGCCGGAGAAGAAGGATGTGGTCATCGACTCCAAGGTGTCGCTGGTGGCCTATGAACAGTACCACGCCACAGACAGCGATGATGAACGGCAACGCCAGATCAGAAACCATATCGCCTCCCTGCGCAGCCACATAAACGACCTCAGTGGCAAAAATTACGATGAGCTCATCGGCATCAACTCCCTGGAGCTGGTGATCATGTTCGTGCCCATTGAGCCCGCCCTGCTCCTGGCCTTTGAGCATGAGCCCAACCTGTTCAGCGAGGCCTTCAACCGCCGCATCCTCCTGGTCAGCCCATCCACCCTGATGGCCACCCTGCAGATCATCAATAATATATGGCGTTACGAGCACCAGAACCTCAACGCCCTACAGATCGCCACGGATGCCGGCCGCCTCTACGATCAATTTTTCCGTTTTGTCGAGTCCCTTGAACAGGTCGGCAGCCAGCTCAAAAAGGCCACTGAGAGCTACCAGACCGCCCATAAGCGCCTCACCAGCGGCAGGGGTAATCTGGTTGGGCGTACTGAAAAGCTCAAGAAGTTGGGGGCCAAGACTAAAAAAGCCCTGAGTAGCCAGCTTCTTGAGACTGCTGCTATTGAGGATAACGAGGTGGAGGAGTTGACGGCATAATGAGGCATGGTAGCCCTAAAATTGCTAAAAATCAGAAATTCAGCCTGGCCTTGCTTGATGGTTTTGCTGTTGCTATTTTGCAGGAATCACGCAGGGTTCATCACGACACTGGTTCACCTCAATGGTAATATGGGAAACCTTGTCAAGGCCGGTCAATAAACCCTTGTAATGCTCCACCGGCTTGGGAAAATGCGTGACCAGGGAAATTATGGCGGCGTAATCACCAGGTCCCACCTGCCATAAATGAAGATCAGAGACACGGTTATCCCCATCTGCCTCTATTTTTTCCTTAATGACTGATTTATCACTCTCCTCTATGCTGCCGTCCAGTAAAATCGGCCCGGTCTCCCTTAACAATCCGTACGCCCAGCTTGTTATGACCAGGGCACCGACTATACCCACTATGGGGTCAAGCTGTGTCCAGCCCACCATCTTACCGGCAAACAGCGCGATAATAGCCAGCAGCGAGGTGAGGGCATCGGCCAACACATGAAAATACGCCGCCTTGAGGTTGTGGTCGTGATGATGGGCGTGATCGTGACCATGATGATGGCCACCCCGGAGAAGAAAGGCACTGACAATGTTGACCAGCAAACCCAAGATCGCCACGCCGATTGCCTCGTTAAACTGGATCTCCTGCGGGTTAAGCAGGCGCCCTATTGACTCCACCGCTATCATCATGGCCACTGCGGCCAAGGCGATGGCGCTGGCAAAGCCACCCAGCACACTTACCTTGCCGGTGCCAAAGGTGAATTTCGAGTTATCGGCATGTTTTCTGGCGTAACGGTAAGCAAAGATGGTGATCATGAACGCCGCCACATGGGTCCCCATGTGCCAGCCGTCAGCCAGCAGCGCCATGGAGCCGAACACCATACCCGCGACAATCTCGACAACCATGGTAATAGCGGTCAGAATCAAAACCTGGGTGGTGCGCCGCTCCCCTTTTTCATGAATAACGGCGAAATCATGGCTGTGTTGCCAGTTTTCAAGGGTATGTATGTGCATTTTGTCTATCTCCTGGTTCTGGGGATATTGTAAATTCCGGGTAGAGCAGAACACTGATCCAGATACTTGTCGCCGGCCCCTTTTTGATGACACCTTGTTTCGGGGACACTATACTTAATTATTATTTGCTCGGTTAATCTTGCGCTCTTCATTAACCTCTTATTCCTTTTCGCCCGCTTCGCTGGCTGCTTGTCCAGTCCAAAAAGAAACGTAAAAAGGGCACCCCTAACAGCCCTGGCCTTCGGCACCTCTCGCCTTCCGCCGCGCCAGGGGCATTGCGGAAACTCGCGTAGTTTATACCCGTAGTGTGGGTGCTCAAACAGGCCGCAATGCTTTTCCCTTGCCCGGCTCCCTGCTCGCTCAGGGCTGAATGGGGAAAGGACAACTGCTCTTGCCCATCACGTCCCGTCATAAAGCTTCACCATGGCCGCAGCCTCGGCTGCCAGCTCCCTCGCCAATTCAACAGGCCCTAAGACCTTGGCATGACGCCCCCAGGAGAGCAGCCACTTTTTGAGTTCAAAGAGATGGCTCACCGTCAGCTCCAGGACCAGGCTGCCGTCCTCTCCATCGCTCACCTGCTGGCTGCTATGCCAGGTGCGTTCCCGAATATAGGGGGCCACCTCCCTGCTGAAGCAAATACGAACCTGGGTCTCTTTTTCACTCCAATGGACCCCAAAATGACTGGCGCTCATGGTCTGGAAGTCAAAATCAGCAGGAATGGTAAAGCTCTCCTGGCAAGGCAGGGCCTCCTCAATCCGGGCCAGGCTGAAGGTCCTGATATCCTTGCGAAGATGACAATAGGCGATGACGTACCAGTCACCCTCAAAACGGACGCCATGGTAGGGGTCAATGCGGCGGCGCCTTGATTCTCCAGGGCCTCCGGCCGTCTGGTAGCGAATCTCCAGGCTGTGCAGGGTACGCAGGCCATCAAACACCGCCTGCCAGATACCGGGCCTGATCATGGTCTGGGAGGCTGAGAAAAAGGAGAACCGGGAAAAATCAGAGGCGGGCCCCAGGGAGGTCTTGGAGGGCAGGGAGTCCTCTATCTTCTGGAAGACCTGACAGAGGTTATGGTGGATCGGGGTGCCCTCATACTGGCTGAGCAGCTTCTCGGCCAGATAGATGGCAAAGAGATCGCTCTCCTTGACATCCATGGCCGGCAGTTGGTAGCGCGGCTCGGTATAGAAATAGCCGCGCTCTTTGGCCGAATACTCCAGGGGGGCATCGAGGTCATAGCGCAGGTAGTCGAGATCCCGCTGGATGGTCTTGCTGCTCACCTCCCACTCGTCTGCAAGGGTGGTGCAGTTGGGAAAGCCACCCTCCTGGATCTTGCGGTCAATAAAGAGCATCCGGGCATGCTGGGGTTTATATTTGGCCATCTTCCCTCCTGATCAGTGGTCTCATATCTGACCGGAAGGGTAGCCTATTTCGGCCAGGGGGGCGACTTTTTTTAGCCGCAAAACCCTCGCGAGGGGAGAGCTGGTTATGATCCGGCTGGTGGCGGCTGTCAAAGAGGCATGAGGCACACTTTCCCCCTGGGACTGACAATGTCTGCCGGCAAATGACATGTTCGCCGTATCTTGGGGGTCGTGCTCTCCATGAAAGGGCAGGGAGGAGGTGTGCCCCAAGCCAACTAAGAATATGCCCTGGGGTGTTCATTAAAAAAAATGGCGCCCCAGCAGGGCGCCATTTCAACTGTGCTGCCTATCCTTGCAGCTATTGATGAATTTTTCGGGCATTCTTGGCAGCCCACCCACGGTCACGGCCCTTATGGCAGGCGCCCAGGCAAGAATATTCCACACTGAGCCGGGCGGCGACAAGCTTGCCCTTGGCATCAAACATCTGATAACCGGCAGAGCTGTCGATCTTGAAGATATGGGTGCGAACATCCCCCACATAGCTATCCTCTTTCACCGCTGATTTGGTTGCCTTGGGCATATGACACTCTATACAGGCAATCCCATTCATCCCATGGAATTTCTCCTTGCTGTAACGCTTGGCAAGATCCCCATGACAGTCGCTGCAGGACATCTTGATGCTTGCGGCCACTTTGGCGTGGGGATTATGGCAATCCACACAGCTGAGATCCCCATGGGAGCCACCCAATAACTCGTTGTACTGTTCATGGTGACGAATAAAACCACCCTTGGAAGGAATGGTCTTGGCATCGCCGCGAATATGACATTTTCCGCAGGCAGCGGCTGACCGATCAATGGTGGGCTTCATGTCTTGGGGATTGGCAGCATGACGTGAGGAAGGACCATGGCACTCCTCACATTGGATACCGTCAAAGGTCCAGGTGCCGATCATGCCGGGCTTGCCATCCTGGTGACCATCGGCTTGATAGTTGGTCATATGGCAGGGCCCACATTTATAGGGCTTTATTTTACCAGGGTTATAATTACTCCAAGTGCCTGTGGCCAGGTTATACTGGGTGGGCATGGCCTTGCCCTCTTTATCCGTGGTGATGATATAGCCGTCATTACCAATAAAGCGCAGTTTTTTGACCTCGCCGCCAATGGTATAGGAGATGTCATCCCAGGTATAGCCTTTGGGCAGAGGAAAACCGGCCGCCTCTGCTAGGTCTGCTGACCGTAACTTAAAGGGGTGGCCAGAATCGATGAAGATATTGTAAATATCCCCATGACATTGCTTGCACGATTCTGAGCCTACATAACCATTGGCCTTGCTCTTTTCTGCGGCTGCGACAAATCCAGGCATTGCCAATCCCACCAACACTGCCATCACGACAATAACTCTCTTCATGGTGCCTCCTTGCGTTGATTTTTTTTCCAATCAAAACAACCTGTCCGCCAAAAAAGTGTATCACATTGGCAAATCAGCCATGAAATAATTTCCCGATCACAGAATCACCGGGTCAGGTCTCGCATACAGCCTGTTCTGCCAGGCAACGCAACACCCACCGGCTAAGGCTGCCCGCCTGAAGGCGGGGGCAGCCTTATTTGAGACCGAGTGAGGGAGGGCGGTCCCTCCCTCAACCAATTTTTACGCAGTTGCGGCCCGCCTTCTTGGCCTTGTAGAGAATGGCGTCTGCCGACTTGATCACCTTTTCCGGGGTATCAAGCCTCTTGGAGCTGGTGGCAACACCAATGCTGATCGTGACGCTCACCGTCTTCTTGTCATCCCTGTTCTTGCCCCTGTTTTTCGCGCTCTTTTTTCTCCTGGTCTTGGAGCGCACCACAAAGCCGCTGGCCTCGATATCCCTACGGATCTGCTCCAGATAGGGCTGGGCCTCCTCAGCGGTCTTGCCGGCAAAGACAGCGGTGAACTCCTCACCGCCGTAGCGAAATGTCTTGGCATTGCCGCGGATCTTGCTGAACACCGTGGCCACCATCTTCAAGACGTCATCACCGGTCTTATGGCCATAGGTGTCGTTGAACTTCTTGAAATGGTCGATGTCGAGCATGGCAATGGCGTAGGTCTTGCCGAGGTTCAGCATCAACTCATTGAGGCTGCGGCGCCCCTTCAGGCCGGTGAGATCATCAAGATAGGCCATGGAAAAGGAGGCCTCAATGGTGGTTATCAGCATGATGATCCCGGCCGTGGAAAAACAGATCATCAGGCCGCTGCCACTCTTGTCGGCCAGCAGACTAAGGAGCAGGGCCACCAGGGTTCCCATATAGCCGGCCAGGGCAATATCGAGATTTCGGCAGAAACGATAGATGAGCAGGACAAGGGGCAGGAGATAGGCCACGATGATGGGGGTGGAAATGGCCTGCAGATCAAAGAGGGCCCTGCTTTCCAGAAGGAGCAGGATCTTTTGCGAAAACATGGTGTGACTGGCGGCAAATTCCGGCAGGCCCTGACTGAGCCAGAGCCAGGGTGCGAATGACTGATAGTGGAGCGGCGCGCTGATGAGCAGGACAAGACAGACCTGGACCAAGATAAGAGCGGC
Organism: Pseudomonadota bacterium; assembly: GCA_030597865.1. Classification (GTDB taxonomy): domain Bacteria; phylum Desulfobacterota; class Desulfobulbia; order Desulfobulbales; family SURF-16; genus BM506. The sequence continues at coordinate 11,935 of JAUVQZ010000005.1, forward strand.
CCAGATGGCGCCAAAGGGGGTAAAGATGCGGCGTTTGGCGTTATAGGAGGAAAAAAGCAGATTAAGGGGCAACAAAAAGGAGGCGGCCACAACCACCGGGGTGCCCTGCAGGTCGCCAGGAAAAAGGGCAAAGACAAAATAACAGCCCCCCAGGACCAGGGAGGAAAAGATCAGCCCGGCGTTATTATAGCGCCAGCCCATGACAATCAGTACGGAAAAGAGGAGATAGGGCAAGGCCGGCAGGATGGTCAGAAGGGCGTGGAGCTCCTCTTCCTTACTCATATAGCTGGCCAGCCCGGCCCACTGCCAGATCAAGACCACGGAAAGGATGAGAAGAACAACAGGTATGGCAAGCTGATAGGAGATGCGCTTCATAAACTATGGCGGAGCGAGATTGACAGAATATCTTGGCGGCTTTTCCTGGGCACCATACCATAGATTGAGCTGAAAGGGGTAAATTCAAAGAGTCTTTTCAGGCCCTCCTGTCTTACCCGTGCCTCCCTCCCCAAAACGGAGCTTCCCCTAACCTTGCGCCATCTTTTTCAGCTTTTTCACACCACTTAGAATCTTATTCCTGTTTCTTGAGGACTTCAGCCATGTGGGCAGCCTGCTGGTGATTGACACGTTGGCATAGCCGTACTCGTCCCTTGGAGATTGTCGAAGTTCGGCCGCCACAAAGTTTTCCAGCAACTCCAGGTGGCGCCTATTAAATGCCCATAATGGCTTAACCAAAGCGGTTCACCAAAGAAACTGTCAGTAGGGTTGTCGGCATGCCAACAGAAGGTACGCTGGCTGGTCTCCAATGTTTTTTGAGTAGCCGCAATGAATACACGAGAGTTTAACAGCGTAGCCAACCTCCGGCTGTACCTGCAACAAAAACACCTTTGCCATCTTGGCGCAGCCGGGACAGACGACCAAAGTCTGATCATCGGCAGTGGGAATGCTGATCGAAGAAGCACTCATCCGCTGGCCAGTATATCTTTTTTTCTGCGTCAGCAATTGCTCTACCCTTAGTGGGGCCTTGTTAATTGCCATGACGGCAGGGGCCCTTTATAATGATGACGACCGTTTCTTGTTTGCAGGGTTGACCTACTGTGCACGTTACCTTCCGTAATATTCCAAACAGATGACCAGCACCTAAACAACCTGCGGGGCTCCTACTTTCCAGCACGATCCTGCTCAAAGCCTTGGGCCTGAAGCCCTGGCCTGCTGGAGCTCGCCGGCAGACATGACCTTCTCCAGGGAGAGCAAGGCGCTCTTTACCGAAGTGTAGGTAGGGGTGGCGCCACCGGTAAAGGCGGTAAACATCAGGTCTTCACCCTCACTCACAGGCGCCTTCATCTTGGCCAGATAGATCTGGGCGCTGGCGTTATCACCGGCTGCCCATTTTTCAAAAACAGGCCGCACCATTCCATAGCTTGCCTGGGGCACCAGCTTTTTCATGAGCATTGTGCCCAGATCTGCCATGGCCTGCCCATTATTATTCAACGCAGCTTTGGCCAGCCACGGCAGCACCTTTTCCAGATCCTTGCTGCCGCCGAAACCGCCAAGGTGAAAGACTGCCATAATGTATTGGGCGTCGGGAAGGCCGCTATTGGCAGCAGCAAGCATCCATTTGAGCCCCTCTTCCTTGTTGGCAGGATCACCAAGCAGATAGGCCATGCCAACCTTGGCTTGGGCATCAACAATACCCTGCTCGGCAGCCGGCTTAAACCAGGCAATTGCCTGGCTGTCATCCTGGGGGACACCCTTTCCCTGCTCATACATCAATCCGAGATAATATTGTCCATGGACGTTATTGGCAGCAGCAGCCATGCGCAGCCATTTCTCGGCCAGGCCATAGTCGGTGCCGCCAAGGCCGGCATAGTACATATAGCCGAGGTTGGCCGCCCCCAGGACATCACCCTGGCCAGCGGCCAGGGATAAAAGTTTTTTGGCCTTCTGATAATCCTGGCGCACTCCACGGCCATCTCGATAGAGCACTCCAAGGTTGCGCTGGGCAGCCGGGTATTTTTTGTCTGCCGCCCTTTGGTGCCATTTAACAGCCTCCTGCAAATTCTGACTGACGCCTTGGCCATGCTCATAGAGAATACCAAGATTAAAGGCTGCCACCGCGTTACCCAGGTCAGTGGCCTGTAGCCAGTACCCATGGGCCTCTTGATATTTTTTCTCCCTGTAATACCCATTGCCCTTGGCGGTGAGTTCCTCCGCCTCATCACCAGCCATAGCCGGCAGGCAGAAGAAGAGAGCAATAAGGGAGACAAAAATAAAACAAACGAGCAAAGGCCTAAAAAAAAAGCTGAGGTATTTCATAATTCCCTCATGGATTGGTGGAAAATTGGCGCAACGGGGCATCTCGCGGCTTCTGGACCCGGACGTACCAAGGTCTAAAACCGACCATAGGGCACCTTGCAGGTTCTGACATCGATACGGGTCATGTGTCTGTCGAGATTGTCATGAATCTGCATTACGGACTCCCTGATCATTTTTGACAGCTTGATCGGCAACATCTCCAACCAGTGCAGGGAAGCTTCATCTGGCTGGTTGTGGCCGTCATGGCTACAAAGACCGCCAACACCAGCACGATGGAAAGCGCCCCGGGTATTGTGTACAGAAAGATAAAAAAATAACCCTGTAGGGCCATGAAAAAGATGGCCAGGGCACCGGCCGGCAAGGCCAGGCGCAGGGCCTTTTTCAGAGGGAACAAGCCCAACAGCAAGGCAGACGGCAGGGCAGCCAACACGTAGCTGATAAAAATCAGAGCCACATCTTGAGGCACCCCCGGCCTCAGCTTATCGTACAACCCCGAGGTCAGGACAAACCATTTGGCCAAGAGATAGCTACAGCTAAAAAAGAGAAAGGCGCAGCCGACTATGATCAATAAATTAAGGATGATGTAGTGGGGGTTTCTCATCATTATTTCCCTCTGAATAATTTTTCAAACTTGACCGAACCATCAAATGGAGCGGCGTATAACCTCGGGTGTCGTGCTGGTCAATCCTGACAGGCTCCCCTAATGAACGAAGCGAAAATAGAGATATACAGCCCCAAAGAAAAGGGCGGGGATGAGCAGGTGATAGAGGAGATTATTGAGAATCCAAAAGCTCCGCTTCATCCCAGGATAGGTCTCTTTCGTTTTTTCATACTGACCGGTGGACAATGCCCTCCAGAGTAGAAAGCCGGCAAGGAGCACCACAAGGGCCAGGGCCCCGATCTTGGTAATCACCGGGCCCAGAAAGGAGATGGCAACTCCTATGAGGATGATGCCAACGGAGCTGAAGGATGGCAGGCTTATTGGTTCAGGGTTTTCCTGATCGTTCTCTTCAGAGATTATCTCCCCTGTTTTTTCTTCACACGGCATAGAACCTATCATGCCATTGCTGCTTTAATGTACTCAGTATTCCCTCCACAGTGGGCCAGCAGGAAGCCATGACCATAAAGCCTCCCTCTTTCCCTTGAAGAACAACCTGCTCCTTGTCGTATTGGATCTATTCATAGATCATAAGGTCTGCCTGGCCGCCTGGCCGCCCCACTGCATCGATAACAAAATAGCGCCATTGTTGATCAAGGTAGAACTCCTGCCGGGGTAAAAGCGCCAGACAGGCCCAAGCTGACTCGCTCAGCGCCAGGGGCTGAGGCATAGCCCAAACCAGAAGGGGAGAACCATCAGCAACAGCGCACGGGAGGGAGGGGGTGGAAAATTGGGGAAACGTCGGTGGGGCAGAGTGGCGGGAGACTGAAATTATAGCAGCGGAGAACATCATTCTTCACAGGGCAGGGGTTAGGTGTTGAACCAGCAATGGCTTACGCCTGAAAATTCCATCTTGCCCCTAACACTTCATATCTAAAGTGTGGCAATATGTCAATGCGGCGGAGCGTGGCTGCCCAAAGCAGCATCTCTGCCAGGAGTTCTGGTTCGGCGTCATTTTTTTATGGCACAGACGTCCCACATCGTCCCTTGCATCCCCTGAGACGACTCCAGCAAAAAACATCTCACATTCCTGGGTTACATTGCTTTAGCTGTTTACGGAGTTCAGCGACCTCAGTACGCAGGTCATAGAGTTCCAGGCATTGGCGGATGGTGGCCTTCATGTCTTCGCGATGCCAGGGTTTTGTCAGATATCTGTCCAGACCGCGCTCATTAACGATGCGAAGGATGAGCTTGACATCCGTATGGCCGGAGAGGACAACACGGACAATATCAGCATTGATATCTCTAACCTTATCAAGCAGCTCAAAGCCATCCATTTTAGGCATTTTGATATCTGAGATAATGACCTTAATTTCGTTTGCGGCCACTATAGCCAAGGCATCCTCGCCGTTTAATGCCGAAAAAACTATGTAGGGCTCATCAGAGAAATCCTGCTCCAGGCACCTGAGGATAACCTTATTATCATCAACGATGAGTATCTGTTCTTTTTCCATCATCTATCCCATCTCCCCTATTCTTCGCCAAGACTAATGCACTGAGCAGGATATACAGGGATCATAGGCCCGGACCAGCATCTCAGCCAGGAGCTCTGTCTCCCTATCGTCCTTGCCCTGCTCAACACAGAAGACAGCCAACTCCTCAATATCATGATAGATATTGGCGTGATTCTGGCTGGTGGGAATAACACAGTCCGCCTTTTGGATACGGCCCTTGCCATCAAACTCCAGACAGTGATAGAGGATGCCGCGCGGCACCTCCACGGCACTGACACCGATTCCCGCCTTTGGCTCCACATGGGCACGGGGCTCCTGCCACTCCGCAGCCAGTAATTCATCAATGAGGCTGATGGACTCCTCCACCACATGGACGCACTCCACCAGCTGGGCGACGTTATTCATAAAGGGGTTATGATTGACCGGCCTGAGGCCGAGTTCCCCGGCAATGGCCGCCGCCTGTGGCTGGAGGTACTCAAAGTTATTATTCAACCGGGCCAGGGCTCCCACGGCAAAGGATTTACGTGACAGCCTGCTGAGCTTGGAGGTGGAGTAGTCGGCCATGTACTCGTTGGTCATGGGCCGGTACTCATGCTCCTCCTTGAGGACACCGTCCGTGGAGAGGAGATTGCCGCCGATAAAGGGATAGGCCCCCTCCTGGTGCAGGGAGACAAACTCGGTCTCCCGACTGAAATCCGGGATGGCAAAGGAGGCAAAGAGCTCGGCACTGGCCTCAAGATCGGCCAGACTGGCCCCAAGGCGCTGGCGGAACTGACGTAAGCCATACTTATCCGGCAGCATGGTGAAGCCGCCCACCACGGTGCGGGTGGGATGGAGACGACGACCACCCACCCCATCGCAGAGATCATTGGCCAGCATCTTCAGACGCAGGGCCTGCTGGACCACCTCAGGATGGGTTTTGGTCAGGGGCAGAACACTGCCCACCCCCAGAAAATCAGGGGCAGCCAAAAAGTAGATATGGAGGATATGGCTCTGCAGGGTCTCCATATGCTTTAAAAGCAGACGGAGCTTGGCGGTCTGGGGTGAGGGCGTGAAAGCAAAGCCGTTTTCAATGGCCCGGATGGAGGCCAGGGTGTGGCCGATGGAGCAGATACCGCAGATACGGCCACTGACATAGGGGGCATTCTCGTAGAGCTTGCCCACCAGCATGGCCTCAAAAAAGCGCGGCGTCTCCACCACCTCCCAGCGCGCCTCCCTGACCTGGCCATTTTTTATCGATATGCGGATATTGCCGTGGCCCTCCACCCGGGTCAGGTGCCTGACATCCACCTCGCAGGATATTTTCATTCTGCCGCCTCCAACCTCGTACGCAACCTCTCTGCCTCACCGGAAAACCCTCCAAAACACTCAAGGCGATCGAGCAATCTTTCCAGGGGAATATCATGGCGGGCCACTATCCTCTCAAGCTCGGACAGGTTGGCTGCTGGCGCCGGGCCCCGGCAGCCCCAGCAGCCCAGGCGGTTGGACGGGCACCAGGCATCACAGCCCGCCCTAGTGACAGGGCCGAGACAGGGCTCACCCAAATCAAAGAGACAGATGTTCTCATGGGCCTTACACTCCATACAGACCGGATATTGGGGATGCCTGACCTCCTTACCCAGGACAAGGTTGGTGACAATGCGCTCCACCTCCTCCTTCTTGATGGGACAACCAAATATCTCCAGATCCACCTTGATAAAGGCTGAGAGGGGCTGGGCCTCCTGACTGTCAATGGGATAATCGCCATACACCTCTCTCTTCACCCACCCCAGATCATGAAAACGATTCTTGAGCTGATTGACGCCGCCAAAACAGGCGCAGCTGCCCAGGGCCACCACCAGCTCAGCATTGTGGCGAATCTTTTGAAGACGATCCACCTCGTCCTTCCGGGTCACCGAGCCCTCGACAAAGGCGATCTGGTAGGCATCACTGCTCTCCTTCATGGCCTCGCGGAAGTTGACAATCTTCACCAGGTCAAGAAAATCAAGCAGGGTCGATTCGTTATTTAAAAGCTGGAGCTGGCAACCCTCGCAGGAGGAAAGCTCAAAAAATCCCACCTTTGGCCTGGGCACGGCAACGCCAAGGTATTTTTTTTCATCCTTCATCCTTCATCCTTCTTCCCCCATCCTTGTCAGATGGCCTCCTTTAGATTCAACACCGACCAGTAATCAAAGACAGGCCCATCCACACAGGTATAGGTCGAACCAATATTACAGCGGCAGCATTTGCCCTGGCCGCAATGCATCCGCCTCTCCAGGGAGACGAAGATCTTCTCCATGGGCAGACCGGCCTTGATCAGCATATCGCAGACGTATTTAAACATCACCGGCGGCCCGCAGACAATGGCATTGGTCTTGTCAACAAACTGGCAACGCTCCCCCTGCCCCAGGCGCTGGCCAAGAATATCGGTGATCAGCCCCACCGGCCCCTGCCAGCCCTCCTCACCCTCGTCGACAATGACCTCCAGGCCCACATCAAACTGACGCCACATGGCATGCTGATAGCCAAAGAGCAGTTCAGAGGGCCTGCGCGCACCATAGATGATATCCACCCGGCCATAGCGGCTTCTGTTCTCCAGCACGGTCATGATGGGCGCGCGCAGGGGAACAATGCCCAGGCCGCCAGCCAAAAGGAGCACATCCTCACCCACCATGTCCTCCACCGGAAAGCAGGTGCCAAAGGGGCCGCTGATGCCAACCATGACGCCGCGCTCCAGGCGGCCCAAAAAATTGGTCATGGTCCCCACGGCCCGGATGCAGAGCTCAATATCCCCACGGCGGCTGGGTGAGGAGGAGATGGAAAAAGGGGCCTCGCCAATGCCCGGTACCTCCAGCATGACAAACTGGCCCGCCCTAAAGAGAAAATTCCGCCGGGCCACGGGGTCAATGATCTGGATCTGATACAGCTTTTCCGTGGCCGTCAGGGCATAGACATTGGTGATCTCCGCCCTATGGCTATAATCATCAAGACCCTGGGGCCATCCATTTTTGGAACAGGAAGGTTTAGACATCATCCACCTCACCACGCCGAACCGAGGCAATTACCTCCGGCACGGTAATATCGGCCAGACAGTTGGTACCGCAGCGACCGCAGCCCACGCAGAGCGCCTCCTCAAAGGCCTCCACAAAACCACGGTGCTTATGATAATAACGATATTTCAAACGGCTCCTGCTCTCCGGCCGGAAATTATGGCCGCCGGCCACCTGGGCAAAATCAAGGAGGTTGCAGGAGTAAAGCTGCCTGAACTTGTCGGCACCCTTCATATCCATGGCCACCACCTCTTCCACGCCATAGCAATAACAGGTGGGACAGACCTGGGCACAGGTGCCGCAGGACAGACACCTATCACCCCACTGGGCCCAGACAGCTGAGTCAAACTCCATATCAAGGATCTTGGTGAGGTCCGAGGTGTCAACCTCGGCCGTAAAGAGGCTTTTGCGCTGTTCGACCACCCCCTGGAAACGCCTATGGTCGTCCCGGCCTGGTTCACGCAAGTTCAGGTTTTCCAGGATGTGAAAGGCGCGGCTGCTCATGATCTCGACAAAATAATCATCCCCCAGGGGGGTGAGAAAGAGATCGCAGCCGTGGAGCACGGAATCGGTGCCCATGGCATGACAGAAGCAGGCAGGGGTAGGCTGACAGGAATGGCCGACAATGAAGATCCCGGCCCGTTTTGCACCATAAAACTGATTGGGATATGGTTGGGCCAGCAATACCTTATCCAGCTTATTCAGGGCATTGATATCACAGGCATGGAGGCCAAAGAGCACCAGGGGCTGATTGCCCCCGTAATCAACCTCCTTCTCCCAACCCACCTCCTCCAGCTTAAAGGAGCAGGTCTCCTCAACATAGGGCAGGAGATATTTTTTGGCCGAATGGATGGTCTGGTCAAAATCAAGGCAGAGATCGGCGAGATCATACACCGGGGCAAAATCATAAAGGACCCTGCCATCAGCAGCCCCACCCTTCTTTACCGGCCCAACAATCATGTTGACCGCAAGAAGCTCAAAAAGGCGACCAAGCTCTTGGGCCGCAAATACCTTGAAGATCATCAAACTCCTCCGCTCTCATCAAAGACATGATCATAAGAAACGTTTCTGGCAGCCTTACCCTGAAATTTAAGGATGCTTCAGTTTGCAGGGGCTGGTCAAGACCAAAAGAAACCCGTCTGGTTAAACCGATGTCGTACACGATGAACCCCGTCCGCAGATTCCGTGCTTAGAGGGCTGTAAAAAAAATGCTATTCAAGGCTTTACGGACACACGCAGCTGTGTTCAAAGTTAAAATGGCCTTGGCGGCAATGGCGAGTGATAAGGCGCCGACCATAAAATCCCCCCGTAGCGCTTGCGGGGACTCGCCATGGGCCGAGACAACCAGGTTTGGCAGCTGGGCATAAACCTCCATGCCAATGGCCCAAGGGTTTGTCTCCCCCACTGCCGTCACCACGAATCTCTCTTAACAACAGCAGGACACTGTGCAAACGAGGGGAGCCAGCAGACATGCCTCATAAAAAAGCCAAAAAAATCAGGGTGGCCATTACCACCCTGGGTTGCAAGGTCAACCAGTACGAGTCTGCCTCGTTTCAGTCGAGCTTTATGGCCCGTGGCGTGGAGATTGTCCCCTTCAGCCAGAGGGCCGATATCTATGTCATTAACACCTGCGCCGTGACCAATAAGGCCGGGGCCCAGTCCCGGCAGACCATCCGGCGGGCCTTGAAGAAAAATAGCAAGGCCCGGGTGGTAGTGACCGGCTGCTATTCCCAGATTGCCGCCCTGGACATCCTGGAGATTGTTGATCAACCTGTCTGTATTGTTGGTAACGGCTACAAGCATCTGCTGGTTGATTTCGCCCTGGCCTGCGATTATTGCGACCTTGAGATGTACATGGCTGATATCGGCAAGGTGCGGGAGTGCTACCACCTGCCGGTCACCACCTTCCCCGGACGGACCAGGGCCTATCTAAAGATTCAGGATGGCTGTGATAATTACTGCTCCTACTGTATTGTCCCTCTGGCCCGTGGCCGCAGCCGCAGTGTGCTGCCGGAGATCGCCCTGGGCCAGGCCCGGATGTTCGTGGAGGGCGGCTATAGGGAGATGGTGATCACCGGCATCCATGTTGGCAGATATGGCCAGGATCTGGATCGGCCCGACACCCTGGCCACCTTCCTTGATCAGGTTACGGCCCTGAACCCCGGGACCCGCTTTCGCCTCAGCTCCCTGGAACCCAATGAGCTGAGCGATGAGATCCTGGCCCTCTTTGCCACCAGGGAAAACCTGATGCCCCATTTCCACATCCCTCTGCAGAGTGGTGATGACACCATCCTGCAGAAGATGAACCGCCACTATACTGGCGAGGATTTCCGGGAGATTGTCATGAAGGCCCATAGGCGCCTGCCCCATGCCGCCTTTGGTATTGATGTCCTGGTCGGTTTTCCCGGCGAGGATGATGCGGCCTTTCAGAATACCCATGATCTCCTGGCCTCCCTGCCCATCACCTACCTCCATGTCTTTCCCTACTCACGCCGGCCGGGGACAGCGGCAGCCAAGCATACGAACCAGGTACCCTCTAAGGTAAAGGATGAGCGGGTGCGGATTCTGCGCGGCCTTGCCGAGGGCAAGCAGCAGGAGTTTTACAGGCGCTTTGTCACCACCCGCCATAGGGTGCTTGCCGAGGGTAAGAAAAATAAAATGGGGCTTATGCGCGGCTTTACCGAGAACTATATCCCGGTTTATTTTGAGGCGCCGGCCTCCATGGCCCACACCATTGTTGAGGTGGAGATTGACAGGGTGGAAGATGACCGGGTTTTCGGCACCCTGGTATAAACGAAAAAAATTGGGTATAGTGACCGGTTCTCAGGCTGGATAGCTGAACAACTGCTGGCTACAGGATGTATTTTTAAAGATCTGCCGGGAGGCAGGTGATGGAAACTTAAAAAAGATTTTATACCTATGAAACAAAACAACTACCAGAGCCGGAATGGCGTCATTAAGTCGGTGGACCAACTCAACGGGGCGATCATGCTGTCCCATGGTGAGATACGCCGGATTGAAAAGATAACCGAAGACCATCCCATGGCGGTGACGCCCCATTATCTCAACTTGATCGTTCCCAATGATCCGGATGATCCCATCAAAAAAATGGCAGTGCCTTCATTTGCGGAAACGAGCCTTGAGGGCAGTTTCGATACCAGCGGTGAAAAAGAAAATACCAAGATTCAGGGTCTCCAGCATAAGTATACCCAGACCGCCCTTATCCTTATCACCAACCAGTGCGCCATGTATTGCCGCCATTGCTTCCGAAAGAGACTGGTGGGGGTTGGCGACGAGGAGATTGCCCAGGATTGGCCCGCCATAATCAACTATATTGAAGGGCATGAAGAGATTAACAATGTCCTGCTAAGCGGTGGCGACGCCCTGACCGTTGCCACTGAAGAACTTGATACCATCCTCAGCAGGCTCGTTCGTATTCCCCACCTGAACTATATCCGCATCGGCTCCAGGATCCCTGTTGTTCAGCCCTGCCGGATCAATGACGATGATGAGCTTGTCGAGGTTCTCAAACGTCATTCCCAGGCGAAGCGGATCTATGTCACCACCCAGTTCAATCATCCCCTGGAGATTGCCCCAGAGAGTGTTGAGGCGATTAAACGCCTCCAGGGGGCAGGTCTGGTGGTCAATAACCAGGCGGTTCTCCTGAAGGATGTCAATGACGATGCTGCTGTGTTGGCGGAATTGATGACCTCGCTGACCAGGATCGGTGTGGTTCCCTATTATCTCTTTCAGTGCCGGCCCGTCAGCCGGGTCAAGGACGCCTTTCAGATACCACTGGCCGATGCCTGTGATATTGTTGACCAGGTCAAGGCGAAATTAGACGGCTTGAGTAAGCGTTTTCGCTTTGCCATGTCCCACAGGACCGGCAAAATTGAGATTTTAGGCCGAGAGGGTGACCGCATGTTCTTTAAGTATCACCAGGCCAAAGATCCTGCCCTGATAAGTAAAATGTTCAGCAGGGAAATCGATCCCCATGAGGGCTGGCTCTATTGCGAGGATGAAGATGATGAGGGCCTGTTACCCTGTCAGGAGTAGCCTCCCCCTATGAATGGAGAACTCATTGCCATTGGCGACGAACTGACCTCCGGGCGTATCGTCAATTCCACCAGCTATTTTGCCGCCAGCCACCTCTTTGGCGCCGGTCATACCATCACCGCCATGGCCACGGTGGGGGATGAGGCGGAGATGATCGGCCAGATCCTGCTTGAGGCCATTGACCGCTCTGACTTTGTCCTGCTCACCGGCGGTCTGGGCTCCACCACCGATGACATCACCTCGGTGGCGGTCTCCGAGGCCCTGGACCGGCCCCAGACCTTTTACCCGGAAATCTTCGCCAAGATCAAGGAGAGCGCGGCCTTTAAGGACAGCCCCTCCATGGAGAAGATGGCCTGGCTGCCCTCTGGGGCCGAGGTCCTCAAACCGGGTGAAAACATGGCGGGCTTCATGCTAGTCTACGCCGAAAAACCGATCTTTTTCCTGCCCGGCGTTCCCCATCAGATGCGGGAGCTCATGCTCGACCGCGTTATCCCCATCCTTGCCACCTGGCAGGAAAACTCCTTTCACCTGGTGCACCAGAAGATCTACAAGGTCTTTGGCGTTGAGGAGATGGAGATCAATAAGCGCCTGGCCGATCTGGAGAACCAGGATGAGCGGATTCGCATCGGCTATTATCCCATGGCCGCCGAGGTCCATGTCAGCCTCACCGTGTGCACCAACACCACTGAAGAGACAAAGGCGCTTTTTCTGGGCAAGGAGAGGCTACTCAAGGCCGCCCTGGCCGATTTCATCTATGGCGAGGACGATGAGACCATGGCCTCTGCCTGCGGGGCCCTGCTCCGTGACAAAGGTCTTTCCCTGGGCCTGGCCGAGTCCTGTACCGGCGGCCTGATGGCCAATATGGTGACCTCGGTGCCGGGCAGCTCCGCCTATTTTCAGGGCTCGGTGGTGGCCTATGCCAATGAGGTGAAGCAAGGCCTGCTCGGGGTGGCCAAGGAGACCCTGATTGATTTCGGAGCGGTGAGTGAGGAGACTGCTGCGGCCATGGCCGTAGGTGCCAGACAGGCCATTGGTGCTGATATCGGTGTGGCCATCACCGGCATTGCCGGCCCAGATGGCGGCACCCTGGACAAACCGGTGGGCACGGTCTGTTTCGGCCTGGCAACCCCCCAAGGAAACGTTCAGGAAACCCACCGCTTCTCCGGTAAACGGGCCATGGTCCAGGCCAAGGCGGCCACCATGGGGATGGACCTGGTCCGCCGTTATCTTTTGGGGCGTGTTTGACAGTTGTTTTGTCATGAAACTCAGTTCTCTGGCCCACAAGGTTGAGCCGCAACTAAACGTCATTCGCCTTTTGGGGTGGATGTTGTCTTCATAAGCACAATAGTTTTCCCACAAGCTGTCATAAAAAAACACCACGCCAAATTAAAAGGCTGCACCCCTGGTAGCGGCCTTCACTGCATCATCGGGGAATAAAAAAACTGCTCAGACGTTATTTGTCTGACCATATATGTCATAGTATTTTTTATTGGGGCAGGGGCAGAGATATTCATGACAAACAATATGGTTCGACTTTGGGGTCTGGAATTGTTAAAATTTACTATTTAGCCCTTGTCGTTTCCCCTCCATCGCTTACTATTGAGACCTCAATATTTGACATCAATGCACGGGCTGTTTCTTTGCTGAATCAGTCCGGGATTATTTACCCTTAAGGAGAGCTTATTCCATGGCCGCCCCTGATCGATCAAAAACATTAGATTCAGCTATTTTTCAGATCCAGAAGCAGTTTGGCAAGGGTTCCATCATGCGGATGGGCAGCCAGGCCTCTGAGCAGATTCCGGTCATCTCCACCGGGATCCTGGGTATTGATATTGTCACCGGCGTCGGCGGTATTCCCCGGGGCCGCGTTGTTGAGATTTACGGACCGGAATCATCAGGTAAAACCACCCTGGCCCTCCATGTCGTGGCCGAGGCCCAGAAGGCAGGGGGCACCGCCGCCTTTATCGATGCAGAGCATGCCCTGGATGTCTATTATGCTGAGCGCCTGGGGGTTAATGTCGACGATCTGCTGGTCTCCCAGCCCGATTATGGAGAGCAGGCCCTGGAGATTGCCGAGATCCTCATCCGCTCCAGCGCCGTGGATGTCATTGTGGTTGACTCGGTTGCCGCCCTGACCCCCAAGGCCGAGATTGAGGGTAATATCGGCGACAGCCATGTCGGTCTCCAGGCCCGGATGATGAGCCAGACCATGCGCAAGCTCACCGCCATCCTCAAGCAGACCAATACCACCATCATCTTCATCAACCAGATCAGGATGAAGATTGGTGTCATGTTCGGCAATCCGGAGACCACCACCGGCGGTAATGCCCTCAAGTTTTATGCCTCCATGCGCATCGACATCAGGAGAATGACCCAGATCAAGGACGGCCGGGAGGTTATTGGTAACCGGACCAAGGTCAAGATGGTCAAAAACAAGGTCGCACCGCCCTTTAAGGTGGCCGAGTTTGATATCATTTACGGTGAGGGTATCTCCAGGGTGGGTGACATCCTTGATCTGGCCGTGGAGCAGGATATTGTTGAAAAGAGCGGCGCCTGGTACTCCTACAACGGCGAGCGCGTCGGCCAGGGCCGCGAGAATGCCAAGGCCTTTCTCAAGGACCACGATGATATGGTGACTGAGATTGAGAACAAGGTACGGCTGGGCTATGGCCTGCCGGTGCGCGGGGCAGCAGCCACGCCAGAGGTTGTGGAGGCGGAGTAACAGGGCACGGCCAGGCGCCACTCCTGTTAAGTAGATGCCGCAGCGGTAACAGAAAAATCCACTTTCCCCGATTTTTCTTTTGCCCCTGCGGCTTTTTTTATTTAAGTATGTGACCATCCGTTTAACTTGAGCCTTTTATGGTAAGTATCCGGCACCACTCAATCTGCCCCTCCCCCCAACCCTCCGGAGTCTTCCCTTGGGTCGCTTACCTCCCCAAAGGGGCGAGGGAGCTTAATGTCCCCTCTCCCTGAGGGAGAGGGCTAGGGTGAGGGGAGAAATTTCCCTGCCTGTGGCGCCGAATATTTACCCTTTATTTGCAATCCTATACCCCTGTGCTACTGCCATGACTGGAAACGATATCCGACAGAAATTCCTCGATTACTTTAACGATAAGGGCCACACCGTGGCAGACTCCTCCTCCCTGGTGCCGGAGGATGACCCCACCCTGCTCTTTACCAACGCCGGCATGGTGCAGTTTAAGCGCCTCTTCACCGGCGAGGAGAAACGGGGTTACAGCCGGGCCACCACCAGCCAGCGCTGCGTGCGGGCCGGTGGCAAGCATAATGACCTTGACAATGTCGGCTATACGGCCCGCCATCACACCTTTTTTGAGATGCTGGGCAATTTCTCCTTTGGCGATTACTTCAAGAAGGATGCCATTGCTTACGCCTGGGAGTTTCTGATCAAGGAAATCAATCTTGACCCTGGGAAGATGTGGATCTCGGTCTTTGAGGATGATGATGAGGCCTATGCCATGTGGGAGGAGATCGACGACCTGCCCAAGGGCCGCATCGTCCGCCTGGGCGAGAAGGACAATTTCTGGGCCATGGGTGATACCGGACCCTGTGGGCCGTGCTCTGAGATCCATTACGACCAGGGTGCTGAGCAGGGCTGTGATGATCCCAACTGTGCCGTGGGCTGTGACTGTGATCGCTGGCTCGAGGTGTGGAACCTGGTCTTCATGCAGTTTGAGCGTTTTGAGGATGGCCGCATGGAGCCCCTGCCCAAGCCCTCCATTGATACTGGCATGGGCCTTGAACGCATCACCTCTGTGGTCCAGGGGGTGAAGACCAACTATGACACCGATCTCTTCCAGCCCCTGATCGCTAAGATCGCTGAGGTGGCCGGGGTCAGTTACGGCAAGGACAGGGCCACGGATACGGCCCTCAAGGTCATGGCCGACCATGCCCGGGCCACCACCTTCCTTGTTTCCGACGGCGTCCTGCCCTCCAACGAGGGCCGGGGCTATGTGCTGCGCCGCATCATGCGCCGCGCCATCCGTTACGGCCGCACCCTGGGTATGACCAAACCCTTTATGACCGCTATCTGTGCCAAGGTGGTGGAGGATATGAACCATGCCTTCCCCCATCTCAACGATGCCGCCAAACTGCTCGCCAAGGTGGTGGTCAACGAGGAGGTTCGTTTCCTGGAGACCCTGGATCATGGTCTGGCCATGCTGGAGGAGAAGATGCGCCACCTCAAGCAGGAGGGTGCAGCCGGGGTGGATGGCGACTTTATCTTCAAACTCTACGACACCTTCGGTTTTCCAGTGGATATTGTCCGCGATATTGCCATTGAAAAGGGGATGACCATTGATGAGCAGGGCTTTGAGGCGGCCATGGCTGCCCAGCGCGCCCAGTCCAAGGCATCCTGGAAAGGCGCCAGCCTTGAGGAGCTGAGCCAGGGGGTGCGCGATCTCCTGGGACAGGCCCAGGCCACCGAGTTCAGCGGCTATGGGAGTGTGGAGGGTGACTCCACCCTGCAGGCCATCATTGGCCCGGATGGTGAGTTGGTTGATACGGCCAAGGTTGGCGAAAAGGTGGCCTTTGTCTGCGCTGGCACGCCTTTCTATGCCGAGTCCGGCGGTCAGTGCGGCGACCAGGGGGTTTTGGCCAGCGGTAGTGGCGAGGCCAGGATCATCGACACGGTGAAGATCGGCACCGGTATCTTCCTCCATAAGGGCATAATGAGCGCCGGTGAGATGAGCAGGGGTGCCACCATAACCCTCACCGTGGACAATAGGCGGCGGCGGGCCATCTGCGCCAACCATACTGCCACCCATCTCCTGCAGGCGGCCCTGGTTAAGGTCCTGGGCGACCATGTCAAGCAATCCGGTTCCCTGGTGACGGCCGAGCGCCTCCGTTTTGACTTTACCAATTTTAGTCCCATGACCGTTGACGAGATTGCCCGGGTGGAGGCAAAAGTCAACGACAATATCCGCCACAATGATGCCATGACCACCGAGCATCTCAGCAAGGACGAGGCCATTGAGGCCGGGGCCACCGCCCTGTTTGGCGAGAAGTATGGCGCCAAGGTGCGGGTGGTGTCTGTGGCCGACTACTCCAAGGAGCTCTGCGGCGGTACCCATGTCAAGGCCACCGGCGAGATCGGCCTGATAAAGATTGTCAGCGAGACCGGTATTGCCGCCGGTGTCCGCCGTATTGAGGCGATCAGCGGCGAAGCGGCCCTGGCCCAGTTCCAGAGTGATGAGAAGGTGTTGGCTCAGGTGGCTGAGCTTCTCAAGAGCCAACCCGAAGAGCTCATAGACAAGGTCGACAGGCTCCTGGCCCGTCAGAGGGAGCTGGAAAAGGAGATCAGCCAGCTCAACGCCAAGCTTTCCCTCTCCTCCCTTGATTCAATCCTGGAGAGCGGCATTGAGGTGGCCGGGGTCAAGATCATCACCGCCACCATCACCCTGGATTCCGCCAAGACCATGCGGGAGATCGGTGATAAGATCCGTGACAAGATGGGCTCGGCCATTGCCGTGCTCGGTGGTGAATTAAATGGCAAGGTTTCCCTGCTCACCATTGTCAGCAAGGATCTCACCAAGCAATTCCAGGCCGGCGCCATCGTCAAAGAGGTATCAGCCATTGTCGGCGGTGGTGGTGGCGGTCGACCCGACATGGCCCAGGCCGGCGGCACCATGGTGGACAAGCTGCCCCAGGCCCTTGCCAGCGTACCGGATATCGTCGGCAAGATGGCCGGCTGATTCCACCGTTCATTGATGGTTGGAGGAAGAGGCGGATAAATAACCATCCCCATACTATGGCGAAGGCGAAGACGTTTCGACAGGCTCAACGAACGGCATTGTACGAGCAACCCGCACCCTGGGGCCTGTTGGCCGAGGTTATTGTTGCCCGTCCCCTGAGCCTGTCGAAGGGTGTTCGAGCAATTCGAAACTATGCCGATAGCTTAAACTGTTTAACCACCAGCAGTATTTGCCCTTGCAATGGTCAGGTTCTGTTCCGATAATAGTTTTTAGGAATACATCCAAAAAAGGAGAGGCCTTTGTTATGGAGAGAAAACTGGTGACGGAAAATGAGCTGTTGGTCTTTTTGAATAGCGAACTTAAGAAGGCCGGCCACCCTGAGGATTGTCATTTTGACTACCTTGTCCGCCTCAAGCTTGATGACAGAACCGGCTGTAACTGGGCCTATGCCAATATGAAATGTGACGGCATCCCAGAAAACGCCTGTCCTCCCCATGCCGAGAAGATTGTCGCCGAGGCCAGGGCACAGTTCAACCTAAGGGGTTAAAATCATGCGGCCTGGGCTTTTTGGCCCTTTTCTCCCGGGCCAAAGGCCACACCACCGCTAGAAGGGGATAATGGCCCGGGAAATATCCCCCTTGGCGACCCGCCCCCTGCCCTGTCCCCCCTTGGGCCGGCTGTTGTCCAATAGAGCTGCGACGCATCACCAAGCGCCCAGCCAGACCGGAAAAACGCACACCTATACCTCATCTAGCGACCTATCCGTTTCTAGAGTTGAAAAGCTACCATATAGGGGATAAAAACTCCCCCTCAGAAACACCTGTCTGCAGTTAGGCCTGTCTATAGAGGGCCTGCCCATGGCTAAAGCCTATTGCCAGGGCAAAATTCCTAAATTACCATAGGCCATGCCCTGTATGGGCAGCCAGCCGTTTTTAAGGTCCTTCATCACAATAATAAGGAAACCGCCCCTTGAAAATTGTCTCCATAACCATGGTGTTGGTGGGTATTGTCCTGCTGGCCTTTTCCCTTAACCCCACCAGAAAGATCTGCCGCAGAAAACATCAGCTCTACGCCTCCTGGAAAATCCTCGGGGCCCTGATTATTTTCTTTATTATCGGCTATATCCTTTTTCTTAATATGGTGCTGAGGGCCCCTGCCTCCACCCTGGAGATGATTGTTGCCACCATCCTCTTTAGCGGCGCCATTTTTGTGGTCATGGTGGTGCGGCTGAGCCTGGCCTCCATCAGGCTTAGTGAGCATTTTGCCGCCCTGGAGCGGCACCGGGCCCTCCATGATGAGCTCACCGAGTTGCCCAACCGTGTCTTGGCCGAGGAGCAGCTCGATCATGGTCTGCAGATTGCCAAGCGTCAACGCACCCCCCTGGCCTTCCTCATCATGGACCTTGTCCGTTTTAAGGAGATTAATGATTCACTGGGGCATTTTTACGGTGATTACCTTCTTCAGGAGGTGGCAGATCGCCTCCGGGATGTGGTGCGGGAGTCTGACAGCCTGGCCAGATTCGGCGGTGACGAGTTCGCCCTGGTACTCCCCAATACCAGCCTGGAACAGGCGGTGATGATCAGCATGAAGATTGCCGGGGCCCTTGATCATCCCTTCATGGTTGAGGGGCACAGCATCAAGGTGGGTGTCAGCATCGGCATTGCCATGTGCCCCGACCATGGCACGGACAGCGAAACCATGGTGCAGCGGGCCGATATCGCCATGTATGAGGCCAAACGAAATGGCGTTATCTATGCCGTCTTTAATCTTGAGCAGCACCGAACGACCTTTAACCGCCTGGTGTTGATCGGTGAGTTACGCGATGCCATCACCAATAACGACATGTTTCTCTGCTACCAGCCGAAAATATCCATCCGTGACAAGGCCCTGATCGGCGTGGAGGCCTTGACCCGCTGGCAGCATGCGGACCGGGGGGTCATCGGTCCCAATGATTTTATTTCCCTGGCTGAACAGGCCGGCCTCTGTAAGCCCTTTACCAATCTGGTCCTGGACAAGGCCCTGGAGCAATGCGCCACGTGGCAGCAGGGGGGATACCAGATTCCAATCTCCGTAAATCTGTCGATCAAAAACCTCCATGACCTCGACTTTCCCGCTGATGTCGCCATCCTCCTTCATAAGTGGCAGGTCCAGCCGGAAATGCTCCTTCTTGAGATTACTGAAAGTAGTATTGTTGTGGACCAGGAGCGGGTCAGCAAGGTCATTGCCGAGCTCAAAAAGATGGGCCTGCAACTCTCCATCGATGATTTTGGCACCGGCTATTCCTCCATAGCCTATCTCAAAAAATTCCCGGCCCAAGAGATTAAGATCGACAAGTCCTTTATCACCGACATGCTCCACAATGAGGATAATGCGGTGATCGTCAAATCCACCATTGAGATGATTCATAACATCGGCCGCAAGGTGGTGACGGAAGGGGTTGAGGATGAAGATACCCTGCAATGTCTGGAGGATCTGGGCTGCGACATTCTCCAGGGTTTTCATCTCTGCCGGCCGTTGCCTGCAAATAAGCTCCTAAAGTGGTTCGACACCACCACCTGGGTCGTCAAAAAACACTAAATAGACCATCTCGTTTGATATTTTACCAAGCCGTTACCACGATGCACCCCAAGGGCGAATCAGGCTATTTCTCCGCCTCCCAGCAACACCTCTCCGGCATAGAGGGCGGCAAACTGTCCCGG
>JAUVQZ010000226.1 GCA_030597865.1 Pseudomonadota bacterium
CCCTCCTTGGCAAACTTCTCCGTCACCGGCGCATGGGGAAAGGGTGTAAGGATGGAGAACTCCGCCATATCAATATCAATCTCCAGCAGGAAGTCCACCAGGCGCTTAATGTAATCGGCATCCTGATTATCGGTACCCAGGAGCACAGCCGCCTCCACACCAATACCATGATCCTTGAGACGTTTCACCCGGTCCCGGATGAAGTCCGAGGTGTCGAATATGGCCTGATAGACATACCAGCAGCCTGCATCCGCCGCCTTCTTGACCACCGCCTCCTCATCAAGGATGGGATGGGAGATCCACTTCTTCTTCAGCGGCTTCATGGCATCAAAGAGATCCATCACCCATTTACGATCCTGGGCCAGGGAGTTATCCACCAGAAAGAGACGATTATTATCAATGCCAGCCAGCTCTTCAACCACGGTATCAATGGGCCGCGGCCGAAAGTGCCGTCCACCCAGATAGGCAGTGGCGCAGGGAAAACAGTTAAAGCGGCAGCCGCGGGAGGTATGGACCAGATCCACCATCTTCACCCCGCGATAGGTATAACGTTCTTCATTGAGGATTTCGCGGCGGGCAGGGCCAACCGACTCAATGGGGGGGAAATCATGAAAATAATCATACTTTTTTTGTAATGTTCCGTTTTCCACATCCTGCAGGACCTGAGCCAGACGGCCGTCTTCAGTCTCGCCCAGGAAAATGGAATCAGCAAGGCCGGAGAGTTCGTCGGCATGGAGCATGGTGGCAATGCCACCGATGATCACCGTCTTACCCAGGCTCCGGAACTTGGCAATGATCTCCTTGCCCCGGGGAAGCTGGCAGGTGAGCATCATGGAGACCAGCACCACATCCACCGGCGCCTCAAAATTGATCTCATCGACATTCTCATCAATGAAGGTCAGGTCATACTCAGGGGGCACACAGGCGGCGACACAGACAGGCCCATGGGGGGGCAGATGAAATTCGGTCTGCTCAGGGATCTTATTCCACTTGGGGTACACCAGGCTTATAGCGGTCATAGTTCAGTCACGATGGAAAAATTAACAGTGAGGGCCAAAACATCATCTTGGCTTAAATCATCAAATTCACAGGCCAGCATAAAATCGACATCATTACCCTGCAGCCAGCGCCGGGCCTCGGCAATGGCACATGGCAGGGGTTCTTCCTGGGCATAGAGGGCAAAAACCGGGCCGACTAGGCCATAATGGTTGGCGGCCTCTGCCAGCGGAATATTGGCCAGGGTATAGCCAAACAGGGCCGGACTGGCCAGCTGGGGCTGCGTAACCATGGTGGCGGCAAACTCCTGGTCCACGGTCAGAGAGCCATGGCGGCTGGCGCCGATGAGCCCCACCCTCCTGCCCAGCTTATTGAAGTGCCGATCACCCTGAAGGAGGCCAGCCCCTCGCAGGTGGCGGCCCGCCTCCACCACCACGGCCCGGCTCAAGGGGGTCATCCGTCCCCAGCGGCCAGGGATCTCCTGCAAGATGGCGCAGATTTCCTCATCCGGTTCGTCAATAAGGGCATAGTTGAAGGAGGTTGCTGTCATCAAAAACTCATCCCGACCAGCAGCTTGCTGGAGTTAAGGGGGTCATTGGGTTCAGAGCGGCCACCGTTGGAGATATGATGGAAGCGATACTCCAACCTCAGATCATGGCCACTGATCAGGGGCAGACGCAGCCCCACTCCAAATTGCCAGTTGCCATTCCAGTGGCTGCCCATACCGTCGATCTTAGAGCCGCTATAGAGTGGGCCACCACCGGCAAAGCCATAGGGCTGCAGCTCCCCCAGGCTGGTCAAACGATACGAGGCGAGAAAATTCACGCCCACCATGGGGTTGGCGCCCGGGTCCACCACAAAATGGAGGGGAAGCTCAAGGAGCATGATATAGCGCCCCTGGTACCAGGAGCGGCCCAGCCCTTCACCACCGTCAAACTCGTAACGGCCGACCAGATCCACGGTCTCCACCCATTTGCTGGTATTGCCCAGCCTGGTATGGCTGAAGCCGTAACCGGCCAACAGGGTCCAGGGCGACGATGGATCCTGCAGCTCCTCCTCGGCCGCAACCAGCGGAGCAGGAGAGGAAACGAGGAAAAGGCAAGAGCAGAGCGCTGCAAACAGAGCGCTGAACGTTTTTTGCCAAATCACACCTTCTTCACCCCCGCCTTCAACCAACACAAGGGATCTTCGGCCAGATAATCACCGGCAACCTGGTAGGCATGCCCCCGGCATCCGTAACAGTTGGAGTTGAACTCGCAGTCGGCACACTCGCCCTTGATGGTGTTTCTGATATTACGCAGGTCCTGGATCACCGTACTTTTGCGCAACACCTCGGCCAACGGTTGTTGCCGGACATTACCGGTGGACACACTCACCCCGGGACAGGGATGGACATCACCGGTGGAGGTAACGGTGCACGAGTATTCGTGACGGGCGCACTGGGAGGCCACCAGGGGGGGATGGGGGGTCCATACCCGGCCATATTTCTCCGCATCAATCTTGGCAATCTTCTCAAAAAGCTCCTTGATCTTGAGGGGGGACACCTCAAGATCCGGGTGGTCAGTGGCCCGGCCCTGCATGGTCATCGTCTCAATATAGGGGATAATGTCCTGGTCCCGGGCCCAGCACCAGAGATCCACCAGCTCGTCATAATTTTGACCACAGATGATGGTCTCAATGCCCAGGGTGTGGTCATCATCTGGATAGCCCGCCTTCTTGAGGTTGGCCAACCCCTCTTCAATGGCCACAAAGGTGCCCTGGTGGCCGGCAAGAAGATCCTGGGTCTCCGGATTAAGGCTATTTTTCTTGATCACCACCCCCACTCCACGCTCGTAGAGCTTACGGGCATTCTCCGCAGTCATCAGGGTGCAGTTGGTGAACACGTCCGTTTCCACCTTCTTGCTGAGAATATAGTCGATCACCTCAAAGAGGTGGGGATAGAGAAAGGGCTCGCCACCGCCAAGGACAATGATCTTGCGGGCGCCGAGACCCACGGCCTGATCCACCACCGCATAAAGCTCCTCAAGGGTCAACTCATTCTCCGGGGGGATACCGGAGGAGGCATAGCAATAGATACAGCGCAGGTTACAGATACGGGAGAGTTCCAGCTCAATGGAAAGCAGGCCGCCATTGGCCCGGGTCTGGGAAATCTCTTCAGGGGTAAATTCAAGGCCCCAATGTTCACTTAGACAAGACATTTTATTCCTCAACGTATTAAACTGAGGGCTGAAAGAGTCGCCAACCGTCAGTGGCGATCCTTTCAGTCTTCAGCCTACCTACCTATAATCAAAAAACTTCTTCGGTTTACGGCCACCGCCCTGCTCCATAACGGCAGCTACCTCTTGACCCGACTTAATCACAATGGTGGGTCGCACCCGTAATTTTGCCTGCAACACATCCTTCACCTGGGCCTCACTCACCCCACCACCAACCACCACGGTGACCTCATCGGCCAGATCATAGCCGGCCCGCACCTCCACATAGGCGGCCTGGACAGAGCGGATCTCCTGCAGGGCATGGAAGATCATCTCTGGATAGAGGGTGGTGCCACGATACTTGAGGCGCTGGGCCAGGCGCCCCTCAATATGGCCAAGGCGGGGAGTCTGCCAGCCACAGGCACAGGGGGTATCATCAAGGCGGGCCACATCACCGGTCTGGAAACGGACCAGGGGCATACCCTCCACACCCAGAGGTGTAGCCACCACCTCACCGGGCTCGCCAACGGGCAGGACATGGCCCCCATCATCGACAATCTCCACCAGCATCAACTCCGGGTGGACATGGCCGCCCCGGCGCTGGGAACACTCGCAAAAAGCCGTCTCAAGCTCGGTGGCGCCATAGGAGGAGTAGAGGGGCGCTCCCCAGCTCTCCCTGAGCAACTCACCCAGGGGCGTCAGACTTAAATCAGCACGGCGGGTGGGCTCACCAATGGTAATGATACCGGTGATCCCCGCCCCCTGTGGATCCATGCCATTGGCAGCCCCCCACTGGGCCAGGTTAAGCAAAAAGGTGGGAACCCCCACCAGAAACTTAGGCCTCAGGGTGTTAATCAGATGCCACTGGCGGGCCGGTTGTCCGGCGCCGCTGCGGATGGCCGTGGCCCCCAACCGCACCAGGCCGGAGTAATAGGCCAGACCGGCAATAAAGCAGCGATCCAGGGTCACGGTGAGCAGGACGCGATCCCCGCCCCGCACCCCGGCGCCGTAAAAGGCC